>NZ_JBFUFF010000054.1:0-45995 GCF_056403555.1 Rhizobium sp. P2_G2 | reverse complement strand
CCACCCCCTCTGCCCTGCCGGGCATCTCCCCCCCAAGGGGGGAGATTGGATGGGGCACGCTCATCGCCCGATCAACAAGGCCAAGTTCCCAGCAATCGACGTTAATGGGATACGGGCGGTATGCGGCTTGCCAATCTCCCCCCTTGAGGGGGAGATGCCCGGCAGGGCAGAGGGGGGTGGCGACCTGTCAACACGATCAGGTGGGCGCGACGCAAGCACCGTGGCGTCAAGCAACCCCAAAAAACGGCGGCTCCGGCCTCAACAACACCTGCAGCGCATCCATATCCGTCTCACCGGAGATGCGCTTCTGCAGGATGCGCCCCATATGCTCGCCGGTCGCGGTCAGGTCCTCGTAAATGCTCTCCACCTTGGGCTGGATGGCAGACATCAGTTGCGAAGTCTGCTTGGCGACGATGTCATATTCGATGCCGAGCGTCAGTCCGCAGTCGCTCATGCCGGTGATCGTGGCCAGTGCCGCGACCTCGCCGCCGCACATGAAGGCGTCGGGCGGGTCGGGCTCGCCATGGCGGTGGGCGATCCGGTCGCGGATCTTGCCGGCCGGATGGTCGAGGTCGACATCGGTGATGATTTCGTAAGCGCAGCCGGCCTCGCGCACGGCGGTCATGAAGCCGTGCAGGATATGGCTGCCGAAGCTGAAGCGCATCGGCCCGCTGATCAGCGCCGGCTTGCGGCGGCCCTTGGCGATCAGCCGCTTGGTTGCCTCATAGGTGAAGGTGAAATTGTCGTAATCGACATAAGGGTGCGGTGTCGAGAGCTCCGTTCGGCCATGCGTGACGAAGGGAAAATCGTGCTCCATCAGGAGCCGCACCCTGGGATCGAACGGCTCGGTGCGCGACATAATCAGCCCGTCGGCCATATGGTTGCGCATGATGTAGTTGACCGCATCGATATTGCTCGTATGCGGCAGGTTGGGCATGACGATCAGGTGATAGGCCGTGCCCTGCAGCGCCCGGGCAATGCCGGCCATGATCGAGGTGCCATAGCCCAAGATTTCCTCATGCGGCTCCAGCAGGATGGCGATGACATTGGTGCGGCCGGTCTTGAGCCGCTGAGCGGCGCGGTCGGGAGAATAGCCGACCTTGAGTGCGATCTCGCGCACCCGCTTGCGGGTCTCCTGGTTGATCACCGGGTCGTCCGACAGCGCCCGCGACACGGTGGTCACGGCAAGGCCTGCCATATCCGCAATCGTGCGCAATGTCGGCTTGCCGCTTCTGCGGGCTGGTCTGGTCGTGGGTGGGATGGGTACGCGAGACACGCTCGGCCTCTCCTCCAGGGGGCGTCGAATGGGGCGGACACTAACCCGACATCGGCGCGCGCGCAACGCCGATCTGGAAACGTTTTAAATTTTTTCGCACTCAGTGCCGAATCTTTTGGATGTGAAGAAAAAGGAAGCAAAAACAGACAGTAAGCGATGTAAACTTTGATACAAAAAGGCGGAATGTTGCTCTTGACTTGTTCGGGTTTATAACGTTTTAAATGACCCCCAGCGGCGCTCGCGCCGTGACTACCAAGGCCTTTGCACGGGGAGTGGATAGGCTTTTCAACGCGGATCTTCCGCTTTTATGAACTTGCAAACCGGGAGGAAAACGATGCGCAAGTTGTTGATGACGACAGCATTGGTGGCGATGACTGTGGCTGGCTTCGGTGCCGCCAAGGCCGCAGACGTGAAAGAAGTGCAGATGCTGCACTGGTGGACGTCCGGTGGTGAAGCCGCCGCGCTCAACGTGCTGAAGAAGGATCTGGCAGCCGAAGGTTATGCCTGGAAGGACGTGCCGGTTGCCGGCGGTGGCGGTGATGCTGCCATGACCGCGCTCAAGGCCATGGTCGCCGCGGGCACCTATCCGACCGCTTCGCAGATGCTCGGCTACACCGTGCTCGACTATGCTCAGGCCGGCGTCATGGGCGACCTGACCGAGACCGCCAAGAAGGAAGGCTGGGACAAGGCCGTTCCGGCTGCCCTGCAGAAATTCGCCACCTATAACGGCAAGTGGGTCGCCGTTCCGGTCAATGTCCACTCCGTCAACTGGCTGTGGATCAACAAGGCCGTCATGGAAAAGATCGGCGGCACCGAGCCGAAGAACTTCGATGACCTGATCGCCCTTCTCGACAAGGCCAAGGCTGCCGGCGTCACCCCGCTGGCTCTCGGCGGTCAGGATTGGCAGGAAGCCACGATGTTCGACTCGATCGTGCTCTCCACCGGTGGTCCGGAATTCTACAAGAAGGCCATGAACGACCTCGACGAGGATTCGCTGAAGTCGGACACGATGAAGAAGTCCTTCGACAACCTCGCCAAGATCATCAAGTACACCGACGCGAACTTCTCGGGTCGTGACTGGAACCTGGCGACCGCCATGGTCATCAAGGGCGATGCGCTCGTGCAGGTCATGGGCGACTGGGCCAAGGGTGAATTCCGCGCCGCCGACAAGAAGGCCGGTCAGGACTTCCTGTGCTTCCGTTTCCCGGGCACCGACGGCAGCGTGATCTATAACTCCGACATGTTTGGCATGTTCAACGTTCCGGACGACCGCAAGGCCGCCCAGGTGGCACTCGCGACCGCGACGCTCTCCAAGAGCTTCCAGTCGGCCTTCAACGTCGTCAAGGGTTCGGTTCCGGCCCGCGTCGACGTTCCGGACACCGACTTCGACGCTTGCGGCAAGAAGGGCATGTCCGACCTGAAGAAGGCCAACGAAGGCGGCACACTGTTCGGCTCGCTCGCCCAGGGCTATGGCGCTCCTCCGGCGATCGCCAATGCCTATAAGGACGTCGTGACCAAGTTCGTCCATGGCCAGATCAAGACCTCTGACGAAGCCGTCAAGCAGCTCGTCCAGGCCATTGACGACGCGAAGTAATCGACGTTGATTGATCAGGGTTCCCCCGCGGCCATCGCGGGGGAATTCCAAGCGGGTTCCGGAAAGGTATTCCACGGTTTTCCGACGAGAGCCTGCAACAGACAAACGAACTAAGCGGATGGTTCGTTGGCTTGCCAACGAAAGCCTGCTTAGCCCCATAGACGATAGGGGAGGAGACGAATCTCATGAGCACAGTCGCAACCACCGATCCGATCCTGACGCGCAGGCGCGCCACAGGGATCTCGCTCCGCACGCGGATGCAGGATGCGCTGCCGAAGATCGTGCTTGCCCCGAGTTTCGCCATCGTCCTGATCTTCGTCTATGGCTTCATCGTCTGGACAGCCTATCTCTCTTTCACCGATTCCAAGGCCTTCCCATCTTACGCGATTAGTGGCTGGCGCAATTATAGCAAGCTGTGGCGCTGGACCTTCGAAAGCGACCCGCCATCGTCCTGGTATACGTCGATCACCAATATGGGGATTTTCGGCTTTCTCTATATCGGGATCTGCCTGAGCCTTGGCCTGCTGCTGGCTACGCTTCTCGACCAGAAGATCCGCGGCGAAGGCGTGCTGCGTCCGATCTTCCTTTACCCGATGGCGCTCTCCTTCATCGTCACCGGCGTCGCCTGGAAATGGTTTCTCGATCCCGGCCTCGGCCTCGAGCAGACGCTGCACCATCTCGGCTGGACGAATTTTCATTTCGACTGGATCAAGAACAAGGACTTCGTCATCTACACCGTCGTCATTGCCGGCGTCTGGCAGGCCTCGGGCTTTGTCATGGCCATGTTCCTTGCGGGCCTGCGCGGCATCGACGGCGAGATCATGAAGGCGGCGCAGATCGATGGCGCCTCGGCCTTCCAGCTCTATCGGCGCATCATCATCCCGATGCTCCGGCCGGTCTTCCTGTCGGCCTTCATCGTGCTCGCCCATATGGCGATCAAATCCTACGACCTGGTCGTGGCGCTGACCTCCGGCGGCCCCGGGGGCTCGGCCTGGCTGCCGTCCAACTTCATGTACGAATATACCTTCAGGCGGAACCAGATGGCCGTCGGCTCGGCAAGCGCCATCATCATGCTGATGACCATCAGCGCGATCATCGTTCCCTATCTCTATTCCGAACTCAGGGAGAAGGCCCGATGAGCGCCGTCACCACTCAAGCTGTCGGCGTCCAGCCGGGCGGCGGCAAATGGGTCACCCGCGCCGTCATCTACGGCCTGCTGCTGATCTTCGCCGTCTTCTACCTGATGCCGCTTTTCGTCATGCTGGTCACCTCGTTCAAGACCATGGACGAGATCCAGAACGGCAATATGCTCGCCCTGCCGCAATCGCCGACCCTCGATCCCTGGTTCAAGGCTTGGGGCGAGGCCTGTGTCGGCCTCACCTGCGCCGGCATCAAGGGCTATTTCTGGAACTCGATCAAGATGGTTGTTCCAGCCGTGGCGATCTCGACTTTCCTCGGTGCGCTCAATGGCTATGTGCTGACGAAATGGCGTTTCCCCGGCGCGACGCTGGTGTTCGGCATGATGCTGTTTGCCTGCTTCATCCCGTTCCAGTCGGTGCTGATCCCGATGGCGACCATCCTCGGCAGCATCGGGCGCTTCGGCGCTACACTGCAACAGAATATCGGCACCAGCTTCGGCCTCGGCAATTCGACCGTCAACCTGGTCTTCGTTCACGTCGTTTATGGTCTGGGTTTCACCACGCTGTTCTTCCGCAATTACTACGAGGCCTTCCCCAGTGAACTGGTCAAGGCTGCGCAGGTCGATGGCGCGAGCTTCTTCCAGATCTTCCGCCGCATCATGCTGCCGAACTCGCTGCCGATCATCGTCGTCACCGTGATCTACCAGTTCACCAATATCTGGAACGACTTCCTGTTCGCCTCCGCTTATGCCGGCACGGGTGACTCGATGCCGATGACCGTTGCGCTCAACAACGTCGTCAACACATCCACCGGCGTGGTTGAATACAATGTCAACATGGCTGCGGCGATGATCGCCGCCGTGCCCACGCTTCTCGTCTATATCCTCGCCGGCCGCTATTTTGTGCGCGGTCTTATGGCGGGCGCCGTCAAAGGGTGATCGATCCATGGCTTTCCTCGAAATCTCTGACCTCAGGAAGCGCTTCGGCGCCGTCGAAATCCTCAAGGGGATCGATCTCGACCTCGAAAAGGGTGGCTTCCTCGTTCTCGTCGGCCCATCCGGTTGCGGCAAGTCGACCCTGCTCAACACCATTGCCGGCCTGGAATCGATCAGCTCAGGCGAAATCCGTGTCGACGGCAAGCCGATCAACGATCTGCATCCATCGAAGCGCGACATCGCCATGGTGTTCCAGTCCTATGCGCTCTATCCGAATATGACCGTGGCCGGCAACATTTCCTTCGGCATGGAAATGCGCGGCGTGCCCGCCGAAGAACGCAAGAAGGCGATCGACGACGTCGCCAAGGTGCTGCAGATCACCCACCTGCTCGACCGCAAGCCGAGCCAGCTTTCCGGTGGCCAGCGCCAGCGCGTCGCCATGGGGCGGGCGCTGGTGCGCGATCCCAAGCTGTTCCTGTTCGACGAGCCGCTCTCCAACCTCGATGCGAAACTGCGTGTCGACATGCGCACCGAGATCAAGCGCCTGCACCACCGCATGAAGACGACCATCGTCTACGTGACACATGACCAGATCGAGGCAATGACGCTGGCGACCAAGATCGCCGTTCTTAAGGACGGAGTGCTGCAGCAGGCCGGCACGCCGGCGGAAATCTACAACAATCCGGCCAACATGTTCGTCGCCGACTTCATGGGATCGCCGGCGATGAACCTGATGACTGCCACGGTCGAGGATGGAGCCGCCGGTCTAACCGTTTCGCTCGAACGCCACGAGGGCGAACCGCTGAAACTGCCGGTCAATGGTGCGGCCAATGCGCTTGGCGCCTATAAGGGCAAGCAAATCGTGTTCGGCATACGCCCGGAAGCGCTGACCGACCCCGAAGGCGCGGACCACAATGCCAAGACTGTCGCCCAGGGCGATTGCTTGATCGAAGTGGTGGAGCCCGCCGGTTCGGACACTTTCGCCGTCATCAAGCTCGGCAAGAAAGAAGTCGTCGCCCGCCTGCGCGCCGATGCCAGGATCACCGCCGGGCATGTGGCGAAGCTCGCCTTTAATCTCGACAAGGCGGTCTATTTCGACCCAGCCACGCAAGCGCGGATCGCCTGATCGATGGACGAAACGCCCGATATCGTCATCATCGGCTCGGGCATTGGTGGCTCGACCGTCGCCTCCGGGCTTGCGGCCTCGGGCGCCAATATCCTGATCCTCGAAGCCGGCGATCACATCCCAGACCAGCTGGAGAACCGCGACCAGCGCGCCATCTTCCAGCGCGGTCATTTCCGCCCGAAGGAGATGTGGTACGAGCACGGTGGCGAACCGTTCAACCCTGGCAATTACTACAATGTCGGCGGCAATTCGAAATTCTACGGCGCGGTGCTGGTGCGCTACCGCCGCGAGGATTTTTTGGAAATGAAGCACCGCGAGGGCGTCTCGCCGGCCTGGCCGTTCCCTTACGAGGAACTGGAGCCATGGTATAGCCGCGCCGAACAGCTGTTCCAGGTGCGTGGTGCCTTGGGCCAGGACCCGACCGAGCCGCAGCATTCCGAGCCCTATCCCTTCCCGCCGGTGCCGGAAGAGCCGGCCATCGCCAGCGTTCGCGCCAAGTTGAAGGCGGTCGGCATGCATCCCTATTCGCTGCCGCTTGGCATCGACATCGAGCGCTGGCTCCGGAAGGCCAAGACGCCATGGGATGCGCATCCCAACAGTTTCGACGGCAAGATGGATGCCGAGACGACCGCGCTCGCCTATGCCCTGCAGCACAAGACGGTCAAACTGCAGGTGAAATCGCGCGTCACGCGGCTGGAGACATCGCCGGACGGCAGCCGTATCCAGACGGTGCATTACGAGCAGAACGGCGAGCCGAAAAGCGTGTCGCCCAAGCTGGTGATCCTCTCGGCCGGCGCCGTGCAATCTTCCGTGCTGCTGCTCCGCTCTGCCAACGACAAGTTCCCAAAGGGTCTGGCCAATTCCTCCGACCAGGTCGGCCGCAACTTCATGAACCACAATTCGAGTGCCATCCTGGCGATCTCGCCCTTCTACCGCAACGACTCTGTCTACCAGAAAACCTTTGGCTTCAACGATTTCTACCTTTCGGACGGAGAGGGCGGACCGCCGCTCGGCAATATCCAACTGCTCGGTCGCGTTTCCGGCGCCATCCTCAAGGCCAATCTACCGAACGTGCCCGAATGGCTGCTGAACCAGATTTCGGCGCATGCGATCGATTTCTACGCCATGAGCGAGGATATTCCGCATCCCGAGAGCCGGATCATGGTCGACGGCGACAGGATCGTACTCAAATGGCATCGGACCAACTGGGACGCCCATCTGGACCTCGTCCGCAGGCTCAAGGGCGTGCTCAAGAAGGCCGGCTTCCCGATCGTGCTGTCCCGCCCCTTTGACAAGCGCACGCCCTCGCATCAGTGCGGCACGGTGAAGATCGGCAACGATCCGGAGACGTCCCCACTCGATGTCTTCTGCCGTTCGTATGACCACAAAAATCTCTTCGTTGTCGACGCCAGCTATCTGCCGACCTCGGCGGCCGTCAATCCGGCGCTCTCTGTGGCGGCGCAGGCTCTGCGCGTCGCTGATCATATTACCCGGACGGAGCTCGCGGCATGAGCGCCCGGCCTGTTGCAGTGATCACAGGCGGAGGCCGCGGCATCGGTCTCGGCGTGGCCAAGGCCCTGGCTGCAGACGGGTTTTCGATCGCGCTGACGGGGCTTGGTGCACCGGCGACGAATGATCCGGTGGTGGCCGAACTGGGTGCTGATGCCCTTTATGTCCAGTCCGATCTCGCCGACCTCGCCACCCACCAGCCAGCGATCGAAGCCATCCTCAGCCATTTCGGCCGCATGGATTGCCTGGTCAACAATGCCGGCATCGCCTCGCTCGTGCGCGGCGATTTCCTTGAACTCGACCCGGCCAATTTCGACACGATCGTCTCGGTGAACCTGCGCGGCACGATCTTCTTCACCCAGGCCGTGGTGAAGGCAATGTTGCAAGCGGATGTACCAAAAAATGCACGCTCCATCGTCAACATCACCTCGGTTTCTGCATCGCTGAGTTCGCCGGAACGGTTGGATTATTGTGTCACCAAGGCAGGCCTGTCGACTTTCACGCAAGGGCTGGCGCTGCGGTTGGCGGAGACCGGCATTGGTGTCTTCGAGGTGCGGCCTGGCATTATCCGTAGCGACATGACGTCAAAGGTTTCGGCCAAATACGACGCACAGATCGCCGACGGCCTCGTGCCGATGAAACGCTGGGGCGAGCCGGCCGATATCGGTGCGATCGTGTCGGCGCTGGCGTCAGGAAAATTCGGCTTCGCCACCGGCTCGATCATCGACGCCGATGGTGGCCTGTCGATCGCAAGATTGTGAATTGAAATAGGAATTTGCGGCGCCGACCGCGGGCTCCATCTTCTCCCCAGCGGGGAGAAGATGGAGCCCGCAGGGCCGGATGAAGGGGCTTCCTGGGTGGGGCGGCCCCCTCATCGCCTCGCATTCGCTCGGCACTTCTCCCCGCTGGGGAGAAGAGGGAGCATGCCGCGGCGCCCGAGAACCAAGGACGACAACATGACCTACGACTACATCATCACCGGCGCCGGCCCTGCCGGCTGCGTGCTTGCCAATCGCCTGACCGAAGACCCCAACATCAAGGTCCTGCTGATCGAAGCCGGCGGCGGCGACTGGAATCCGCTGTTCCACATGCCGGCCGGCTTCGCCAAGATGACCAAGGGCGTGGCGAGCTGGGGCTGGAGCACCGTGCCACAGAAGCACATGAAGGGCCGCGTGCTGCGCTACACCCAGGCCAAGGTGATCGGCGGCGGCTCATCGATCAACGCCCAGCTCTACACCCGCGGCAATGCCGCCGACTACGATCTCTGGGCGAGCGAGGATAATTGCGCCGGCTGGGACTACCGCTCTGTTCTGCCCTATTTCAAGCGCGCCGAGGACAACCAGCGCTTCGCCGATGACTATCATTCCTACGGCGGCCCGCTCGGCGTCTCCATGCCGGTTTCGGCGCTGCCGATCTGTGACGCCTATATTCGCGCCGGCCAGGAACTCGGCATTCCCTACAATCATGATTTCAATGGCAAGCAGCAGGCCGGCGTCGGCTTCTATCAGCTCACCCAGCGCAATCGCGCGCGCTCTTCCGCCTCGCTGTCCTATCTGTCGCCGATCAAGGACCGGAAGAATCTCGAAATCCGGCTCGGTGCCCGCGTTGCTCGCATCTTGCTCGAAGGCCGTCGTGCCGTCGGCGTCGAAGTGGTGACCTCGAAGGGGTTCGAGATCATCCGCGCCAACCGCGAAGTTCTGGTTTCCTCGGGCGCCATCGGTTCACCCAAATTGCTGCTGCAGTCCGGCATCGGTCCGGCCGATCACCTCCGCTCTGTCGGCGTCGAGGTCAGGCACGACCTGCCTGGCGTCGGCGGTAATATGCAGGACCATCTCGACCTGTTCGTGATCTGCGAATGCACCGGCGACCACACCTATGACGGTGTCGCCAAGCTGCATCGCACCCTGTGGGCAGGCATTCAGTATGTCCTGTTCAAAAGCGGTCCGGTGGCATCGAGCCTGTTCGAGACCGGTGGCTTCTGGTATGCCGATCCGAATGCCCGCTCGCCCGACATCCAGTTCCATCTCGGCCTCGGCTCTGGCATCGAGGCCGGCGTGGAGAAGCTGAAAAATGCCGGCGTGACGCTCAACTCCGCCTATCTCCATCCGCGCTCGCGGGGCACCGTGCGGCTGCAATCCAGTGATCCGGCCGCCGCCCCTCTGATCGACCCCAACTACTGGTCGGACCCGCATGACAGGGTGATGTCGCTGGAAGGCCTGAAGGTCGCCCGCGAGATCATGCAGCAAGCGGCGCTGAAACCCTATGTCATGGCCGAACGCCTGCCGGGTCTGAAATACCAGACGGATGAAGAACTGTTCGACTATGGCTGCGCCAACGCCAAGACGGACCACCACCCGGTCGGCACCTGCAAGATGGGCACCGATGACATGGCGGTGGTCGGCCTCGACCTCAGGGTTCGCGGTCTCGAAGGCCTGCGCGTCTGCGACAGTTCGGTCATGCCGCGCGTGCCCTCCTGCAACACCAATGCGCCGACCATCATGGTGGGCGAGAAGGGCGCCGACATCATCCGCGAGCGCGAACCCTTGTCTCCGGCAATCTTCCAGCATGAGCGCAACGATCTTCGCCCGCGCGCACGCGCCACTGTCCGATGATATCAGGCGAACAGCAAGACCTGTACAAATCCGCAAAACGTGCCCTATGCTTGGGATAAAAAACAATTGGCAAATCCGATGACTCTCAAGCAGAGATCACGCCGAGGCAGCGGCCGGCCGACGCTTTCCGACGTCGCCGACCGCGCCGGCGTCGGCACGATCACCGTGTCACGAGCGCTACGCGAGCCGGAACGGGTCTCGCCGGAGCTGCGCGAGCGCATCGATCTCGCCGTCAAGGACCTGGGCTATGTGCTCAATCCCAATGCCAGGGCGCTGGCCTCCGTCCGTGCCGATGTCATCGGTGTGCTGATCCCGTCGATGACCAATAACGTCTTTTCCGATGTGCTGCGTGGCATCCATGACGGTCTAGGCGAAAGCGCGTTGCAGGTCCAGTTCGGCAACACCCACTATTCCGAGCGCGAGGAGGAGCGGCTGTTACGAGTCTTCCTCAGCCAGCATCCCTCGGCGCTGATCATCTCTGGCATCGATCAATCGCCGACGACGCGGCGGCTGATGGAGACCGCCGATTGCCCTGTCGTGCAGATCATGGAGATCGGGCCGGACCCGATCGACATGATGATCGGCTTTTCGCATTTCGAAGGCGGCAAGGGGGCGGCGCAGCATCTCGTCGATGTCGGCTGCCAGCGCATCGGCTTCATCGGCGCGCGCATGGATCCGCGCTCGAACCGTCGCATGGAAGGCTACAAATCGGCCATGCAGGCTGCCGGCAAGTTCGACAGCCGGCTTGTCACCACCACGACCCAATCCTCGAGCGTCACTGTCGGCATGCGCCTGTTTCATGAGGCGATCGAGCGCGTGCCGGGGCTCGACGGCGTGGTCTGCAACAATGACGACATCGCACTCGGCGTGCTCTTCGCCTGCAACCGTTCCGGCATCGCAGTGCCGTCGCGCATGTGCATCGCCGGTTTCAACGATCTGGAAATGATGGAAGCGGCCTATCCGCCGATCACCAGCGTGCGCACGCCGCGCTACGAGATCGGCCGTCGCGCCATTGCCATGGCCTTGGCCGAGCTCAATGGCCAGACGGTCAGGGACCGCATCGTCGACCTTGGCTTCGAACTAAGAATCCGCGCCAGCACGCTGCGTTGATATAGTCGCGTGAGCTGCGGCGGACGCCCCTTTACAATTGGTTTTGGTAGCGCTACCATCCTTTCCCATGACGCCGAGGGAGAGGAGCCCGGGGGCGTCTAAGGCTTGCCTAAAACGATACGATACCCAGACACCGGAGCCGAGTGCTCCAGTTCCTTTGGAGCATGTGTGGTGGCGGATGGTCGATGGCCGGTCTTGGCAACATTTGGGAGGAATTCAATGATCAAGACTATCGTCGGCGGCTTTGCTGCCGCTGCTGTATTCGCGCTCATGGCGACGACTTCAGCTCATGCCGCAGGACCGAAAATCGTCAAGGGACCGTCAGCGGATCCGGAATGCTTCGTGCCTTGGTCGGACAAGACCAAGTTCTTCCAGTTCAAGAAAAAGAAAGGCCCATATCGGATCGCGCTCGCCAACGGCTACATCGCCAATACCTGGCGCATCCAGATGATCCAGACTGCCAAGGCCTATGCGTCGCAGCCGGACGTCAAGGCCAAGCTCAAGGAATTCAAGGTCGTCTCGACCGGCGAAGACGTGCCGGCGCAGCTCGCCGCGATCAACAACTTCATCGATTCCGGCTATGATGCGATCGTCGTCAACGCACAGAATCCTACAGCCTTCGGACCGGTGATCAAGCGCGCCAAGAAGGCGGGTGTCGTGCTCGTCGCCTTCGACAATATCCTCGACACGCAGGATGCGATCAACGTCAATGTCGACCAGAAGGGTCTCGGCGCGCTGTGGGCCAAGTGGATCGTCGACCACGTCCCCAATGGTGGCAAGGTGCTGGAAGTGCGTGGCGTTCCCGGCACGTCCGTCGATACCGACCGCCATAACGGCATCAAGGAGACGTTCGATGCCAGCGGCAAGAAATGGGACGTTGTCGAAGTGCTCGGCAAATGGGATGATCCGACCGCGCAGAAGGCAACCGCCGATGCGATCGCCGTGCACAAGAAGTTCGACGCCATCACCGCACAGGGTGGCGATACCGGCGTCGTGCAGGCGATGATCGATGCCAAGCATCCGTTCGTGCCGTTCGGCGGCGAGACTGAAAACGGCTTCCGCAAGTTCTGCGCCAAATTTGCCGGCGACGGCCTGAAGTGCTCGTCGGCGGGCACTGGCCCGGCACAGGTTGCGGTTGCCATCAAGACGGCGATCGCAGCACTTGAGGGTGAAGTCGTGCCGCAGTCGGTCAAGCTGCCGCTCGCTATCGTCGAAGACCCGAACTTCAAGGCGGACCAGGATTATTATCCGAAGCAGTCCGACAATTTCTTCGTCGGCAACTCCTTCCCGACCTGCAAGATCAACTTCTCTGCCCAGGAAATCATGGGCCAGACGAAGGAAAACCAGTGAGCCCTTGCTGGTTCGCTTGAAATAGGTACCGCGGGCGAAAGCCCGCGGTGAAGGCACGTCTCTCAGGATGTCGCTTATGGCGCGAAGACCCCTCCCCACAAGGGGGAGGGGCTTAACCCGCGGCACCGCTGTGCCCCGATTGAGGCAGGAAGCAAGCCGCGAGTCTTCTCCCCCTTGTGGGGGAGATGGCCGGCAGGCCAGAGAGGGTCTTTGGTACAGGCGATAACCCTTCCCTTGAGAATGGCGGCCCTTGGATGAACTCAGGGCCCCGAGCGGGCCGCTCGCTGAAGCAGTGAAACGGATAGTACATGGCCGTAGCAGAGTCAGAAACCACGCCGCTTTTCCGTATGGAAGGCATTTCGAAACGCTATGGCGGCGTACGGGCTTTGGAAAATGCGTCTCTGGACGTTCACGCCGGCCGCATCCATGCCATTCTCGGCGAGAACGGTGCCGGCAAGTCGACGCTGATCAAGATCATGTCCGGCGTCGTTGCTCCGGATGAAGGCCGCATGCTGATGGAGGGCCGTGATGTCCGCTTCCGCTCGCCGGCTGAGGCGGCGCGCGTCGGCATTGCCTGCGTCTTCCAGGAACTGTCGCTGATCCCTGACCTTTCCGTCGCCGACAATATCACGATTTCCAACCCGCCAAAGCATTTTGGCTTGATTGACCGTGGCGCCCAACGTGCCATCGCCGAGGAGGCGCTGGCACGCGCGGGAGCCGAGGACATTCATCCCCGCGCCATGATCCGCGACCTGCCGCTGTCGCGCCGGCAGATGGTCGAGATCGCCAAGGCACTCGCCTGGCGGCCGCGCGTGCTGATCCTCGACGAGGCGACGTCGGCGCTGACGGCCAGCGACGTCACCAAAGTGTTCGCGGTGCTGAAGCGCCTGCGCGGCGAGGGATTGGCACTGCTTTATATATCGCACCGCATGCACGAGATCGCCGAACTGGCCGATGATTGCACCGTGTTCCGCAACGGCCGCCGTGTCGAAGGCTACAAATACGGCACCAAGAGCGACAACGAAGTGGTCGAGATGATGATCGGCCGCGAATATTCCAATGTCTTTCCGCTGAAGCCGCCGCGTCATGAGATCGGCACGCCGGTGCTGGAATGCCGGGACCTCGGTTGGACCGACCGGCTCAACGACATTTCCTTCAAGGTCGGCAAGGGCGAGATCGTCGGCCTTGGCGGCCTGGACGGTCAGGGTCAGCGAGAACTCTTGCTGGCGCTGTTCGGCGTGCTGCGCGGCACGACCGGCAGTATCGCCATCGACGGCAAGCCGGTGAGCCTGAACAGCCCTGCCCAGGCGCGCGCCGAACGCAACGGCATGGCGCTGATCCCAGAGGACCGCAAGACCGAAGGCCTGATGCTGCCGATGACGGTGCGCGAAAACCTTTCTTTCGCCAATCTCGACCGCATGTCCAATGCCGGCATCATCGATCGCCCGAAGGAAAACGACCTGCTCGACCGGATGATCAAGCTGCTCGCCATCAAAACCGCCGGAGCGGACATCCCGGTCGGTACGCTGTCGGGCGGTAACCAGCAGAAAGTGGTGATTGCCAAATGGCTGATGCGCGATCCCCGCATCATCCTGCTCAACGATCCCACCCGCGGCATCGATGTCGGCACCAAGCAGGAGATCTATCAGCTGCTTCGCCGGCTCGCCGACGCCGGCGCATCCATTCTTTTCTATTCGACCGACTATGACGAGTTGATCGGCTGCTGTGACCGCGTGCTGGTTCTCTATGACGGCCGCGTCGTGCGCGAGCTGGAAGGCGAGGGGATGACCGAACATGCATTGATCGCCAGCGCGCTCAATGTCGAGAATGCGCCCAGACTGGAGACGGCCGGATGAAGGAATGGCGTTACTGGTTCAACGAACAACGCGGCACGCTGATGGGGCTGGCGCTGTTCCTGATCATGTTCACGATCTATATCGCCAACCATCCCGCCGGCTTCTCCGCCGACGTGGTCCAGACCGCTGCCAACAAGGGCGTGCTGCTCGCCTTCGTCGCCATGGCGCAGACACTGGTCGTGCTCACCGCCGGCATCGATCTCTCGGTCGGCATGGTCTTTATCCTGACCAATTGCCTTGCCTCCTATATCGTCGTTGGCGGTGGATGGCAGACGACGATCGGCATCATCGGTGTCCTGCTCGCCGGAATGGCCTGTGGCGCGCTGAATGGTGGTCTGGTCATCTATGGCCGGCTTCAGCCGATCGTCGCCACGATTGCCACCTCGGCCATTTATTATGGCATCGCACTGCTGCTCCGCCCGATTCCCGGCGGCGAGACCAATGAAGACCTCGCGGATTTCATCACCGGCCAGACCTATGACGTCATCCCCACCAGCCTGATCCTGCTGCTGGTCGTCGTCATCGTGGTCTGGGTGCCGTTCCGCCGCTCCGTCTGGGGCCGCGCCGCCTATGCCGCCGGCTCTTCCGAGCAAGCGGCCTTCATGTCGGGCATGCCGATCCGGCGTGGCAAGTTTGCCGCCTATGTGCTCGGTGGCCTGTTCTCCGGTCTGGCTGGCCTGTTCCTGACATTCTCGACTTATTCGGGCGAGGCGGCCTATCAGTCCGGCGGCACCTATACGCTCTGGTCGATCGCCGCTGTCGTGCTCGGCGGCGTGTCGCTCTTCGGCGGGCGCGGCAGCGCCATCGGCGCGATCTTCGGCGCCTTTGCCGCCCGCACCACGGGTGACATGCTCTTCGTCTTCGACGTCGACCCGCTCTGGCAGCCACTGCTGCAAGGCATGGTGCTGGTGATCGCGATCAGCATCGGCGCCATCGGTCTCCTGCGTGTCCGCAACCGTTTGGAATGGTTTCAATGAGCGACATGACAGAAGAACGCGCGCCCTCGGCTCTCCGCCTGCCTGCCTTCCTTCGCCGCGTCGACCCGGCAGTGGCAACCGCCTTCGGCTGCATCATTCTGCTGCTGATCCTCGGTTCGCTCTATTCCAGCAACTTCCTGTCGCTCGAATATCTCGTGCAGCAATTGAAGGTCGCCTCCTTCCTCGGTGTCGTCGCGGCGGGCATGATGCTGGTGATCCTGCTCGGCCAGATCGACCTTTCCGTGCCCTGGGTGATGACCATGGGGGCGATGATGGCCTGCGCCACCGCCGGCTTCGGGCTGACGGGCCATATCCTTTCCATCCCTGTCGGCGTGTTTTGCGGCGCGCTTTTCGGTCTGATCAACGGTTATGGCGTCGCCTATATGCGCATCCCGTCGATGATCGTCACACTGGCGACCAATGTGGTCGCGTCGGGACTGATGGTGCTCTATACCGGCGGCTTCTCGCCGCAGGATTCCGCCCCGCCCGCGGTGCGCTGGCTGGCAACCGGCTTCATCATTCCCGGCCTGCCGAATGCGGTCATCGTCTGGGCGATCGTCAGCGCCATCATGGTCTTCCTCTATAGCCGCACCACCTATGGCCGCTCGATCTACGGCATCGGCAACAGCGAGCGCGCCGCCTACCTCTCCGGCCTCAACACCCGCCGCATCGTCATGACCGCCTTCGTCATTTCCGGTGCGCTCAGCGCTTTTGCCGGCGTGCTGGTGGCGGGCTATGCGTCCAAAGCCGCGCAGTCGATGGGCGACGCCTATCTCCTGCCGTCGATCGCGGCTGTCGTCTTGGGCGGCACGTCGATCCTCGGCGGCAAGGGCTCCTATCTCGGCACCATCGCCGGCGTCATCCTGATCACGCTCCTGCAATCGATCCTGGCTGTGATGCAGATGCCGGAGGCAGGCCGTCAGATCATCTATGGCGTTGTCATCATCGTCATGTTGCTCCTCTACGGCCGCACCCCAGCCAGTCGCTAGAAACATTTTCACAGCTTTTGTCGAAACGGTGCCTCCTCCCGCGTCATAGGGGAAGCCGAGGAAGGAGAAGGTTATGACCGACAGACAGTCTATCGAAAATGAAATCAATGCCATGTTGATCGCCCGGGCAGAGGCGTTCGCAAGCAAGGACGCGGCGGGGGCGATGTCCTATGTCACCGACGATGTCGTACACTATTCCCTGGCCGCGCCGCTGGGCACGAAAGGTAAGGATGAGAAGGGTCTGCAGGCCTGGTTCGACACCTGGCAAAGCGGGGTCGGCGGCGATGTCGGCGATGCAAAGCTGACCATCGGCGACAATGTCGCCTTCTGGACCGGCTTCGTCAACATGAGCGGCACCAAGACTGATGGTTATAAGGTCGATCTCTGGTATCGCCTGACGCTCGGTCTGGTAAGGATGCCTTCGGGCTGGAAGATCGCCCATGTGCATGAATCGGTGCCCTTCGCCATGGATGGCAGCGGTCTCGGCCTGTTCAATCTCAAGCCTTGATTGCGACCATCACGCGGACTGGCGCAATCCTGTTTCGGCGTTTACTTTGCCTGCGGTGCAATCGCAGGCAAAGGTTTGACATGCCGCTCAACAGACTGCTTATTTACGCCAGGAACATGGAGGCGACGGCTCTTTTCTACGAGAAGCATTTCGGCTTCCAGCGACGGCAATTGCCTGGCGACCGCATTCTCGAACTTGTCGCGCAGGACGGCGGCGCCAACATTCTGCTGCATCCGGCGGCCAAGAGCCAGAAGAGCGGCGGCCAGACGATCGTCAAGCTTAGCTTCGATGTCGAAGACGTCGAAGCCTTCTGCGCCCGAAGTGCCGGGAACGGGCTTGAATTCGGCCCGATTCATCAGGCCGACGGCTACTCTTTCGCCAACGCCAAAGATCCCTGCCTGAACTCCATTTCGGTTTCCAGCCGCGCCTTCCGCAAGGTCGATTGATGGCCGCTTTTTATGACAGGATCGGGCCCCAGCAAAACAATTGACAGCCGTCTGCAAACCCGCATAATCTTTCGTACACATACGATCTAAGGAGCCGGAGAGCTCCGTATGGGGAATGAGCCCTCTGGGGTTCTGTTTGCGTCCGATTTTGCGTCGACATAGGTTCAAAACGAAAACTGGGGAACGCCAAATGACCAATTCGATCTTTTCGGCAGGCTCTGCCATCACGCGCCGCACGGCGCTCAAGTCCATGGCCGCGGGCGCCGCGACTTTGGTTGCTTCACCCTATGTTGCGCGCGGCGCGGAAGGCGGCACGATCAAGCTCGGCGCGCCCTTCCACCGCACCGGCATCGGCGCCTCCTACGGCCGCTGGTATGAGCGCACCGCGCAAGCCGCGGTCAAGCTGATCAACGATGCCGGCGGCATCAACGGCATGCCGATCGAGATGATCGTCGAGGATGACGGCACCGATCCCAAGCGCGGCACCGAGGTGGTCGAGAAATTTGCCACCGAATACAAGGTCGATGCGATTTTCGGCCACCTGTTCTCGCATGTCGTCGCCGCGGCCGGCCCGCGCGCCGGTGAACTTAAGGTGCCCTATCTTGTCTGTTCTGAAGGCCATCAGCTCGCCTCGGGCGGCCTGAACCGCTACACCTTCCAGCCGGGCATCACCGATGTGAAGTCGCAGGTGTCGTCGATGGCGCCGTGGATTTCGAAAAACCTCGGCAAGAAGGTCACGATGATCTTCCCCGACTATGCCTTCGGCCACGATCATCGCGACTATTTCTCCGCCGCGATCAAGGCGCAAGGGGGCTCGATTGCCGGCCTGATCCCGATCCCGCCGACGGAAAGCTCGTTTACCCGCTACTTCCCGCAGATCCCGGCCGAGACCGAGGTCATCTATCACGTCATGGTCGGCCCGGCCGTGCTGACCTTCGTCAAGGAACTCGGCGATCATTTCGGCAGTTCGCGGCCACAGATCTTCGGCTTTATCGACTCCCTAGAAGCCGTCGATCTCGCCACACCGCAGCTCGATTATCTTGACGGCACATATTTCTGGGAAGCCTTCCCGCGTTATGCGCAGAAGGACCAGACCGAGTTCGACAGGTTCTACCGCGAAAAGGTCGGTCTCGACGCCAATGGCGCCAGCACCAGCGATCCCAAGGACATTTCGACCTATTCCCATATGTTTTCGACCTGGGAAACATTGTTTGTGATCAAACAAGCGATGGAGATGGCGAAGTACAAGGGACCAGAGCAGAAGAAGGATTTCATCGTCGCGCTGGAATCGCTGCAGAAATTCCCGGAAAGCAACGAGCATCCGCAGGGCGAAAAAGTCTTCGACGGCAAGACCCACCAGGTGTTCGGCAAGCAGCACATTTCCAAGGTCGAGAACACCAAGCTGACCGTCGTGCACACGACCTCGATCGAGGACGGCATGTACGAGCCCGAAGTCGACTATACCAAGATGGACCTCTGATTTCGGAACACGATCCAGCCTCGCCGGCTGCAATGCTGGCGGGGCAATCCCGTTTGCCTGCCGAAAGTGCCGCCGCTCATGGGTCTTGGCCCCTATCTCTTTCTCGCGATTCTGGAAGGCCTGGTGCAGGCATCGGTACTGACCGTGACGGCTGTCGGCCTGTCGTTGGTCTTCGGCGTCATGCGCGTGGTCAATGTCGCCCATGGCGAATTCTTCATGCTCGGCGCGGTCTTCGCCTGGTTCCTGTCGAGCCTGTTTCCGGACAATCCGGTGCTCGGCTTCGTCGTAGCGCTGATCGTCGCGCCATTGTTGGTCGGCGTGATCGCCTATGCCACTGACCGGCTGATCCTCAAGCGGCTGAGCTATGATCCCGAGGCGACCATCGTCGCCACGATCGGCCTGCTCTACATCCTCCAGCAATCTGCCCTGATCTTCTTCGGACCCGACGCCAAGGCCGTCGAGCCGCCCTTCTACTGGCGCATTCGCTTCCCCTGGTTCGGCTATGATGGCTATAAGCTGTTCATCATCGCCGCTGCGATCGTCCTCATGCTCGGCGTCTGGTTTATGATGCGCCGCACGAAGATCGGCCTCGTTATGCGCGCCACCCAGCTCGATCGCGAGACGGCGCGGGCTTTCGGCATCGATGTCGACAGCGTCTCCGCCACCGTCTTTGCCTTCGGCGGCATGCTGGCCGCCATAGCGGCCGTGCTGGTCGTGCCGATCCAGCAGGCGCATTACCTGATGGGCCTCGACCCGCTGTTACTGTCCTTCATCGTGGTGATCATCGGCGGCCTCGGCAGCCTTCCGGGAACGGTGGTCGCAGCGATCCTGATCGGGCTGTCGGATGGCATTCTATCCGTATTTTTCTCGCCGACGCTGGCGAAAATGGTCTCGACGCTGCTCGTCGCGCTCGTGCTGGTGATCCGGCCGAACGGACTGTTCGGAAAGGCCGAGCGATGACCCCGGCAATCGCGCGCCGCAACTTCATTCTGCTCGTCGTCGTGCTGGCAGCACTGTTCCTGCTGCAATTCGTCGTGCCGGATTATTATGTGCTGACGATCACCCGCATGATGACGCTCGCCGTCTTCGCAGTCGGCTACAACATGCTGCTCGGCTATGTCGGGCTGATGAGCCTGGGACACGCGATGTTCTTTGCCGCCGGCCTCTATGGCGCCGGCCTGCTGACCTATCATTTCGGCATTGCGGTGCCATTGGCTTTCCTTGGCGGCGTGATCGCCGCTCTGCTCCTGGCCTTGGTCATCGGCTTCCTGTCGCTCCRCACGCAGCGTGTTTCCTTCATGATCGTGACGCTGATGTTCTCGCAGGTCGGCTTCCTGATGACGCTCTATTTCGCCGATGCGACCGGCGGGCAGGATGGCCTGAAATTGCCGCATGCGGCCCGCAGCTTTCAGTTCGCCGGCCTGACCTTCGATCTCACCAACGAAATCGTCCGTTTCAATCTCGCCTTCGGCCTGCTGCTGGTGGCGCTGGCCATCTCCTTCTTCGTCCTTGTCAGCCGTCGCGGCCGCATCTTCGCGGCGATCCGCGAAAACGAAGGCCGCACCGAAATGCTCGGCTTCAATGTCTTCGCCGCCAAGTTGGAAGCTTTTCTCTATTCCGGCGCCATCGCCGGCGCCGGCGGGGCTGCCTATGGCCTGCTGGATGGCTATGTCGGCTCAACCTTCGCCTCGATCCAATATTCGATCGAGGTGCTGCTGTTCACGCTGCTGGGCGGCGCCGGCACATTGCTTGGACCAGTGATCGGCGTCGCCCTGATGACGACGATGATCGACCGGCTGAGCGAAGTGACCACGGCTTATCTGCTGGTCGTCGGCGTGGTGCTGATCGTCATCGTCCTCTGGTTCCCGAAGGGCATTCTCGGCACGATCCGCGAGAAGTGGCTGCCATGGCTGATGTGATCCTGAGAACGGAGGGGCTGAAACGCTATTTCGGCGGCCTGCACGCCGTCGACGGCGTCGATTTCAGCCTGGAAGAGGGCGAAATCCGCGCCATTATCGGCCCGAACGGCGCCGGCAAGACCACGTTCGTCAGCCTGCTCGCCGGTCGCACGCCGGTGACCGACGGCCGCATCACCTTCCGCGGCGAGGACATCACCCGCCTGCCGGCCTTTCGGCGCGTGCGGCGCGGCATTGCCTATACATTCCAGATTACCAACATCTATCCAAAACTCACCGCCGCCGAGAATATCCGCATGGCCACGCTCGGCCGTACCCAGCGAGGTGATAAGGTCAATTTCGAACGCGAGACTTTGGCAGCGCTCGATGCCGTGGAACTGGCCCACCGTGCCGATATCCGCGTTGGCGAACTCGCCTATGGCCACCAGCGGCTTGTCGAAGTGGCAATGGGCCTGGCGCTGTCGCCGATACTGCTCATTCTCGACGAGCCGACGCAAGGCCTGTCGGATTCGGAGATCGCCAATTTCTGCAAGCTGGTCAAACGCATCTCCACCACCGCCACGATCCTGCTGATTGAGCACAATATGGATGTGGTCATGCAGCTTGCCCACCGCATCACCGTGCTCAATCGTGGCCGGACACTGGCTGAGGGAACGCCCGCTGAGATCAGCGCCAATGCCGAAGTCCAGGCCGCCTATCTGGGGACGGGGCTATGATGCTGAAGGTCGAGGGCTTCGATACTTATTACGGTGAGTTGCAGGTCCTGCGCGGCTTTTCGATCGCCGTCGCCGCCGGCGAGATCGTCTGCCTGCTCGGCCGCAACGGCGCCGGCAAGACCACGGCGCTCAAATCCATCCTCGGCCTCGTGCCACCGCGGCGGGGCAGGCTGGTGCTCGACGGAGCGGATCTGACAGGGCTCTCGGCAGAAAAAATCCCGCGCTCCGGCATCGGCTATGTGCCGCAAGGCCGACGCCTGTTCAAGGAACTGACGGTGCGGGAAAATCTTGAAGTCGGCCTTATGACCCGCAAATCCGGACCGGACGTGCTTCAGCGTGCTCTTTCCTACTTCCCGGCGCTTGCCGAACGCATGGGCCAGCGCGCCGGCACGCTGTCCGGCGGCGAGCAGTCCATGGTGGCGATCGCCCGCGCGCTGTGCGTCGCGCCCAAGCTGATCATGCTCGACGAGCCGACCGAAGGCCTGATGCCCTCGATGATCCAGGCGATCCGCGATGTCGTGGCCAGGCTCCGCAACGACGGGGTGGCCGTTCTGCTGGTCGAACAGCGCATCGACGCGGTGCTGCCGGTGGCCGACCGTATCGCCTTCATGGATCAAGGTGTCGTGCGGGCAGAATATGGAGTGGACGCTGTGCGGGCGGACGCGTCGTTGGTGCAGAAATATCTGGGCGTGGGGCACTGATAGCATTGACTTGACTGCCACCATAATGGTGACATATTGACATGGACAAAAGCCGACCGACTTATGATCTGGAAGCAATCAAAGCGACGCTTGGCTCTGTCGAAACGCTGGCCATGACGTCGACGGCGCTTCGTGATGCAATCGGGCTAGGTTTTGATCGGGCGGGCGTCGCAGCCACCATATCGGGCATCGATCGGCGAATGTTTTACAAATCGATGACGACCTTCGCCGATCATCGTGTCTGGCAGGATGTTTATCATATACCAGCCGAGGGCATGGTCCTCTATGTGAAGTTTCAGTCTGACGTGGTCACCGAATTCAGGGTCATGTCGTTCAAGGAGAGATCGTGATGCAGCAACTGAGCAGGGAGTTGCCGGAGACGATGGTTTCGCCGGAGAACGGCGAATTGCTGCATCGTGGGGTGCGGCCTTTCCTGGTCACATACAAGAGCAAGAGTGTTACGGTTCAACTTCCCGGCTACTATTCGGAAGCGAGCGATGAAGGCGTTCATGTTGGCAGCGATATGTCGGTTACGGACGCAGCGCTTCGTCAACTCAAGGAAGAATTAGAAGGTATTCCGTCGCCCTCCACGATCAAGCGCGTCCGGAAAAAGCTAAAGCTTTCGCAGCGTGAGGCCGGCGGACTTTTGAAAGTTGGTGAGAATGCATTCGACAAGTACGAGCGAGGCCTTGTCGAGCCCAGCGGCCCAACCAGCCAATTGCTGCGGCTATTGGATAAGCACCCGGAGCTTGTCGAAGACTTGCGCTAAATCTGCGGCGTCGACAACAGCCATAGCCCGAACCCGGTATAGAACACCATCAGCGCCGCCAGCGGCATCTGGCTGAGGATCGCCTGCCGTGGGGTTGGAAACAGCCTCATCGCAATCAGATGCGCAATGACGATGCCGATGACATGGCCGAGCGTGATGAATATCGTCTCTAGATCGAAAATCCAGGTCACGCCATCGAGCGTGTTGAGGAACGATGTCGTGGTTTGCCAGTGCGCCGTACCGAACAGGTTCCAGCCAAGCGCAAATGGGTCGCTGACTGCAATCAGCGCATTCTGCCCGTCAATAAGCACGCTGGTGAGATAATGCGCGCCCTGGAAACCGACGGCGATCGGGACGATTGAATAGACGAGCCGTCCGGCCGCCTCCCGCCAGATTTCCCATCTGCCGGCAAGCGCACAGCCGACTATCACCGCGGCGAGAAAGACAGCCGCAAGCACCGCGAACATGCCGATCAGTCCGAACGTACCGGACACCATGACGGCGCTGCGGCCCGGAAATTCCAGCGGATTGACGCCGATCTCGCCGAGCCAGAGGAAGGTGCGCGACAGCCCATCGAACGAGACGGTGGAGAGGGTCAACAGGACGAAAAGCACGCCGGTGAGCGGTAGTGCGGTATGCGTCACGAGGCTCATACCTGGCCAGACGAGGTCGATCCCGGTGCGCGCCATGCCTTCCGCCTGCCGGTGAAAGGGAGAGAGCCGGCCAACCAGGCTGAGGAGTATCGAAAAGGGCTCGGCGCGTCCCATCCACACGGTTTCACCGAAGATCAGCGCGCCCGCCAAGTTGAAGAACCAGTAAAGGAAGATCACGCTTGCCAGCCGGGTCGGGTCGCTCGGCGCCGGATCGACGAGCTCGAACCAGGCGAAAGCGGCGAATTGGGCGATGGCGATGAGATGGCCGAAGCGCCGGGGCAGATCGGCATGTGGGACGGGATTGAAGCGGCGGACGAGTGCGATCGGTCCCGACCAGGGATTGAGTTGCGGCCAGAGCGATCCCGTGATCGCCTGCAGCACGGTGAAACATACCCACCAGACGGTCCAGAACATCGTCGGCAGCGGATTTTCAACCGGGTCGCGGGTACCGAAGGTGCCGGCCAGGAGAAGGATCGCGAGGAGCACGAAAGAGACCAAGCTGGGGATGGCTGGCGGGACATTCAGGATCATTCCGAGCCGCAGATGCCCGCCGGCGACCGATTGCGTCAGCCGCGCCGGAGTGAGCGCCAACAGGAAGAATGAAGCGGCGACGGCAAAAGCTGCGCCGAGGAGATAGTAACCTGTCGGCAGAAGCAGGATGATTGCAGCCTCGCCGCCATGCGCGAAAGCGAGGGTGGGGAGCGAAAGGAGGGCAAGAGCAAGTGGGAGGCTTATCGCGGTGCGGAAGCGGCTCCCTCTGGGGTGACATGGTGATGGAAGGAAGCCGGACAGGTCATGCCGATCGACCAAGCCAAACCACCCCCACCTCATTCCGTCGCGCCTCGCACCCGCGTTGCCGCGTCCTGCAAATCCGCCCAGGGCGCCTTGCCCGGCGCAAACCTGGCCCTGAGATAAGCGGCGAGATCAGCCAGTTGCCGATCACTGAAACTCTGGGCAAAGCCGGGCATCGACATGATCTCGACCTGCTCCGCCTTGGCTTGCCGCGCCAGCCGGGCAGGTGCTTCTGTACCATGAAGGATGGCCTGCAATACGTTGTCCGGCTTGTCGCTGTGAAGTGCCGTGTTGAGCGCGAGGTTGGCGAGCGGCGTCCCATCCGTATGGCAGGCGGCGCAGGCGCCGTCAAAAATCCTGGCACCTGCCGGCTCGGCGAGGGCCGCCGCCGTCTTTGCCTCGTTGGCGGCGGTGATCGCCGCTTGCTTCTGTTGTAACGCAGCATCCACCGACATCGGGCTTGCGAGGTAAGTCGCCATCGCCCTTATGTCCTCATCGGGCAAAGCCGAGAGCGACTTCACCACCTCAGTCATCGGACCATTGGCGCTGCCATGGTCACTGGAATGTCCATCGCGAAGATAATCGAACAGCGCCTGCTCCGTCCATCCAACCGGCCCCGTTGTCGTCCCCAAGATGGCGGGAGCCTCCCAGCCATCGGCGAAACCGCCGGCGAGATGTGCCTTGCCGGTCAGTTCGGCGCCGACGAGATTGCGCTCGGTATGGCAGGCCGAACAATGGCCAAGACTTTCCACCAGATAGGCGCCGCGGTTCCAGGCTTCGCTCTTGCTGGTATTGCTGACGCTGGTCGGCCGCAGGAACAGGGTGTTCCAGCCGGCCATCAGTCCGCGGATGCTCAAGGGGAAATAGAGGTCGGATGCCGGCGGCTTGTTGGCGGACGGTGTTTCGGCCATCAGGAAGGCGTAGAGCGCCTGGATATCTGCCTCATCGGCATTGACGAAGCTGGTATAGGGGTGGACCGGATAGAGGTGATGGCCGTCGCGCGACACGCCTTCCCGCATCGCCCGTTCGAAGGCGGGATAGGACCAGGCGCCGATGCCGCTCTTCACGTCCGGCGAGATATTGGCGGCGACCACGCGGCCGAACGGCGTCTCGAATACTCGGCCGCCAGCGAAGGCAGTGTCATCATTGCCCACATGGCAAATATTGCAGGCACCCACTGCTGCAGCCAGCCGCCCGCGCTCGATCGTCGCCGTGCTGAAGGCGCCAGGATCGGGCCGCACGATCTCCGGATAGGCAGGGCGGATCGGCGACATGACAGCCAGTCCGCCGGCCGCAATGCCCGCCAGGCCGGTTATACCGAGGCCGACCTGCCACCAGCGTCTGGTCCTGAACTTTGTCGCCCGCGCCTTTTCCCGCTTGCGGCCTTCAAGCGCCTCCAGCACCCGGTCCGGCGTCAGCGGCAATTCGCGGAAGCGGATGCCGGTGGCGTCATAGACGGCGTTGACGATCGCGGCCGCACTCGGCACCGAAGCAGATTCGCCCGCACCGCGCGGCTCTTCGTTCGGACGCGGCAGCATCAGCACATCGATATCAGGGACTTCCGGGAAGGTCAGGATCGGATAGCCGCCCCATTCGACACTCTCGACCTCGGTCCTGGAGAAATCCACCTTTTCCTTCAGCACCCGGCTGACCGACTGGATGACATTGCCGTGGATCTGATGCCGCACGCCATCCGGATTGATCATCATGCCGGTGTCCTGGCCGACCGTGACGCGGGTGACGGCGATCTCGCCTGTCTTGCGGTTGACGGCAACATCGGCCACCCAGGCCGACCATGCCGCTGGCGTGCCGGGAAATCGTCCATGCACGTAAAGCGCATAGGCGAAGCCGCGGCCATAGAGCAGATCGCCCTCGCTGCCCTCGGAACCCCAGTGGTTGCGTGGCGTCCATTTCGCCCGTTCGGCGACGGCGTGGACGAGATCGATGGCGCGCGGATCGGTCAGATAGCGCAGCCGATATTCGACGGGATCGACGCCAGCCGCCGCGGCGAGTTCGTCGATGAAGCTTTCATGCGCAAAGGAATTCGGCAGGGCCGAGACGCCGCGGAACCAGGAGGCGCGGGCAATCGGCGGCATATCATGCACCTGGATGCGCATATTGCCGAAAGCATAGGGCGGGATCGCAGTGCGGTCGCCCATCTCCATCGTCTCATTGCCGCGGATCTTTCCGGTCAGCACCAGCGCCAGCGTCGGCGCGAGGTTGGACGGATAGCGCGTCTCGAAATCATAGCCGATCGGCCCGCCTTCGAGATCGAGCCCACCGCGCACGTCGATGACCTGGCCCGCACCCTTCGGCTCCCAGGCATGCTCCTGCTCGCGGCTGAGCTGCACGCGTACCGGCCGGCCGACGGCGCGGGAGAGCAGGGCGGCATCGGCCGTGACATCGTCGGCGCAGTTGCGGCCATAGCAGCCCGCCGCCTCCAGCCGTTCGACGACGATGTCATCCTCGGCCATATCAAGCAATTGCGCCAGGTCGCGCCGCATCCAGTGCGGGTTCTGCGTGCCCGACCACGTGGTCAGTCGGCCGTCGCGCCAGTCGGCGACAGCACAGGAGGGGCCGATCGAGCCGTGAATCTGATAGGGCCAGACATAGGTGCGCGACATGGCCGGCGAAGCCGTTGCCAGTGCCGTGTCGATGTCGCCCTGTTCCCTAAGCAGACGGGTCTTCAGTGTGGGATTGTCGCGTAGCGCCTGCTCGACGTCGCTGAGGTCGGGCCGCTCCGGCTGCTCCCGCCAGAGCACTTTGAGCCGCTTCATCGCTTCGACGGCATTTTCTTCGCGCGTGGCGACGACGCCGACGAAATCGCCGACCGCGACCACGCCGACCAGGCCTGGAATATCGGCAACCGAGCTTTCGTCGACCGAGATCAGGCTGTCACCGACCATCTCGCCGTGATCGAAGCCGGCATAGGGCGGGCGGACGACGCGGCCGTGCAGCATGCCGGGCACGCGAACATCATGCACATAGGTCCATTCACCCAGGGCCTTGGCGGCGATGTCATTGCGGCGCTGGGCCTTGCCGACGACCCGATAGGCTTCTACCGGTTTGATCGGCACATCCGGATCGATCTCGATCCTTTCATGTTGGCCGGCGATCAGGTCCGCATAGCGGATCGACCAGTCGCCATGATGAATGACGCCATTCTCGACCGTGAAGCCATTGGTCTCGATATTGCGCAATTGCGCTGCCTTGCCGAGCAGATGCAGGCGCGCCGTTGCTGCCGCCTGTCGCAAGGGAATGGCCGAGATCTGGATCGTCTCGCTGGCAATCGTCGGCCCCTGGTCGGGCGCGGCCGAGGTCGTGCCGAGCACCAGTCGCACCTGCTCGAAAGCCACGTCGAGCTCTTCGGCGACGACCTGGCCCAGTGCTGTGCGGATTCCCGTGCCAAGATCGACATGGCCGTTGAAGGCACTGATCGTGCCATCCGCATGCATGGCGAGATAAATGTCCGGCTCGTTGGATGTGCCGGGCCGGACGACGAGCAGGATGTCAGGCGCTTCGAGATAGTGTTCACGCGGTGTTTCGCGAAGGCTCATGTGGCAGGCCTCATGAGCTCGGCGGCGCGGCGGGCGGCGGCGAGGATTTCGATATGCGTGCCGCAGCGACAGAGATGCCGGCTGAGCGCCTGCCGGATCTCATCCTCATCCGGAGCGGGATTGCGATAGAGCAGGCCCACTGTGGCGACGATCATGCCGTTCAGGCAATAGCCGCATTGCGCCGCCTGCATTTCGATGAAGGCGCGCTGGACCGGATGCGGCTCGGCCGCTGTCCCAAGGCCTTCGAGCGTGATGATCTCGCGCCCCTCGACGGCTGCGACCGAAATGGTGCAGGAGCGTACCGAACGGCCGTCGACCAGCACGGCACAGGCGCCGCATTCACCGAGGCCGCAGCCGAATTTCGGTCCGTTGAGCTCGAAATCATTGCGCAGAATGTAGATCAGCCGCGTATCGGGCGTGACATCCAGGGTGCGGCTCTCGCCGTTGACAGTCAGCGAAATCGGCCGCGTCTTCATGGGCAGCATCCCGCCTGCACGGCATCGGCCCGCAAGCCCCTGTCGCGCGGATGACCCATTTTCGCATTCCCCATTGGGCTTTTGCTGTCGATACCCATTGCCGGCATCTTATCCAACGCTCGTTGGTATGCAAACGAATATTGTGGTCCGCTTTGCCGCCGACGCCTATGTTTGGTGAGCCCAAAACGGACATCCACAACAGGCAAATCCACCGCTCAAACAACGTTCAACAAATCTTTTTCAACAGCTCCAGCAGCATCATCCGCTCAGCCGACGTCAACGGCGAGAGCGTTTCGTCCGTCACCGTCGCAGCAGTCTCGATGTTGCGGGCGATCGTGCTCTGGCCATCGTCTGTCAGCGACAGCACCAGCCGCCGCCCGTCCTTCGGGTCCGCCTCGGTCGTCACCAGTCCGCGCGCCACGAGCCGGTCGACCACGCCCTTGATGGTGGCGACGTCCATCGCGGTTTCTCGGCCGAGCTGATTCTGCGAACTGGGCTGGATTTCCCGCAATTTTGAGAGAGCCGCCCATTGCGTCGTCGTCAGCCTGTCGCCCATCATGCCGGAGAAGATGGCCACATGTCGTTGGTTCGCCTGGCGCAGCAGGAAACCGATCTGACGCTCGACGTGGTATTCTTCGCCGTTCGGCTTTGCATTGTCCGCCGGCTCTACACTCTCGTCCATGGTATCCATCGGCATTCCGGTCGTCATTGCCATCTGCTGAAGGAGTGGTTTAATGGGCGGAATTCATTTGTCAACGAAGCATCGCGATCCCCAATGGATTGCTTGACAGAAGGCGAAGTGAGTCCGATACTCGTTTGCATACAAATGAAATTGTCCAGATCGACAAAGGCAGGAGTTTCGGGATGGTCAAGCAGGTCGTCGAAGCCGCCGAGAACGGCAAGATCCGTTGCGATGCCTGTCCGGTCATGTGCTACATTGCCGACGGCCGGGCCGGTGCCTGCGACCGTTACGCCAATCAGGGCGGCGAACTGATCCGCGTCGATCCACTGACTATCATCGAAGGCACGGTTTCGGCCGGCGGCAAGGTCGTGCCCTTCATGCCCGACGAGCCCGGCGAGGACTGGAACGGCGACCTCGTGCATGCGCGCAAGCCCTTCGTCACCGCCGTTGGCGCCGGCACCACCTATCCGGACTACAAGCCCGCGCCCTTCATCGTTTCGCAGAAGCAGAACGGCGTCGATATGGTGACCGTGGTCACCGAAGGCATCTTTTCTTATTGCGGCGCCAAGGTGAAGATCGACACCGACCGCTTCCTCGGCCCGGAAACGGCGGCCGTGCGCGTCGACGGCGAGGCGATCGGCCATGTCATGACCGGCGAATATGGTTCACAGATGCTGTCGCTCGGCGGCGTCCATCATCTGACCGGCGGCTCCAAGAAGGAGGGGCGCGTCACCTGCGATGCGCTGTTAAGACTCTGTAACAGCGAACCCGTCGAACTGACGATCGACGGCGGGGCCAGCATCGTCGTCCAGGCCGGCAAGGCGCCTGTTATCAATGAGGTCGAGGAGCATCGCATGCGCGTCGGCTGCGGATCAGCCACCATCGGCATGTTCGCCCGCCAGTGGCGGGACATGGTCGATGAGGTCGTTGTCGTCGACGACCACATTACCGGCGTGCTTTCCGAGCACCAGGCCGGCAAACYGCTCAACATTCCGTCGACCGGGATCAAGATCAAGGGCCGTCGCTCGACCCCCGGCCGCTATTTCCAGGTCGCCGAACCTGGCACTGGCTGGGGCGGCACCAATATCGCCGATCCGCTGACGATTCTGGGCGATTTCGACCCCAAAGTTGCCTATCCGGGTCTCCGGATGCTGATGGTGTCGACCACCGGCGAGCAATATGGCTACTATATCCTCGATGAGAACCTGAAGCCGCAACTGCAATCCGTGCTGCCCGCGCCGATCCAGGAATCCGTCGAAATCATCGCCGAGAATTGCGAGCCGGCGCTGTCGACGGTGCTCTTCATGGGCGGTGCCGGCGGCAGTCTGCGCGCCGGTGTCACGACCAACCCGGTGCGGCTGACCCGCTCGGTGCGAGAAGCGCTGACCCACGTCTCCTGCGGTGGTGCACCGGCCTATGTCTGGCCCGGTGGCGGCATCACCGTCATGGCCGACGTGACCGAAATGCCCTCCAATTCCTTCGGCTATGTGCCGACGCCGGCGCTGGTGGCGCCCATTGAATTCACCATGCGACTCGAAGATTATCGCGCGCTCGGCGGCCATATGGAGGCCATCGTGCCGATCGAGGAGGCGCTCGCGCTGGCCGAGCGCAAGATCGCTCCGGTCTCGCATGGCGCCTGGCCGACGGCGGAACAGAATTTCAAATGGGGCGCGTGAGCCTCGGTAAGAGTTGAATGATGATCGGCCCGACTGCCCAGTTTATCGACGGTGACCAGAACGGACGGCTGCACCTGCAGCACGGGCCGATCGACCTGATCATCGGCGTCGACGGGGCGATCTCGCTGGAGCTCGAAGCCTATTTTCGCCACCATGCCTTTGCGCTCGCCAACCGCCGCTTCAAGACCATTTTGGAAGAGCTGGTTGCCGAACTGCCGCTGCTGAAATCCCAGATGCGTCGCGATAGCGTCGAGCCAAAGGGCACGACTGCGCAGCGGATGATGGAGGCGGTCAGGCCCTATGCCGAAACCCATTTCATCACGCCGATGGCGGCCGTGGCCGGCGCTGTCGCAGACGAGATCCTGGCTGCCATGCTGGCCGGCTTTCCCGCCGACCAGCGGCCGGCCCGCATCTATGTCAACAATGGCGGCGACATTGCCCTGCATCTCGATCAGAATGCCGAATTCCGTGTTGGCATGGCGCGCGAAGACGGTGCAGCGCTCGGCGCTTTCGTCGTCGCAGCAGATCATCCGATACGCGGTGTCGCTACGTCGGGCCGCGGTGGCCGCAGCCTTTCGATGGGCATTGCCGATTCCGTCACCATCCTTGCCCGCGATGCCGCCGCCGCGGATGCCGCGGCCTCGCTGGTCGGCAATGCCGTCGACCTGCCGCGACATCCAGCCATACGCCGCGCCCGCGCCGTCGACGTGATCGATGACAGCGACCTTGGCGAGCATCTGGTGGTCACCGGCTGCGGGGATCTGAGCCGCGAGGACTGCGAGGCCGCACTTGCATCGGGCGCCGCAGAGGCGGAGCGCTTTATTGCTGCAGGCCTTATCCATCGCGCCGGTCTTTTCCTGAAAGGTCACGGCCGGGTGGCCGATGGCCTCGCCGCTGATGGCCCGGCCATTGATGCCGAGATTTCCCTTCCGGAGACGAAACGCTATGCCTGAACCAAAAATCCGTAAGATCTTCACCTCCGTCGAGGAGATTTTTCACGAGGGCGGGCCGGTGGTCGACAAGCCGCTCAAGCGCGGTGCGGTGGTTGCCGTCATCGAAAATCCGTTTGCCGGCCGCTATGTCGAGGACATCACCGGCTTCATGAAGGACCTGGAGCCGCTCGGCCTCGACATGGCCAATCGTCTGGTTGCCGCGCTTGGCGGCGACAAGAATGTGGTCGAAGGCTATGGCAAGGGCGCCATCGTCGGCACGGCCGGCGAACTCGAACACGGCGCCCTCTGGCATGCGCCGGGCGGCTACAGCATGCGCGCCGTGCTCGGTGACGCCAAGGCCATCGTGCCGTCAACCAAGAAGGTCGGCGGTCCAGGCACAAAGCTCGACGTGCCGGTGACGCATATCAATGCCTCCTATGTCCGCAGTCATTTCGACTCGATCGAAGTCGGCATTGCCGACGCGCCGCGCGCCAATGAAATCCTGCTGGTTCTGGTGATGACCACGGGCGCCCGCGTCCACAATCGCGCCGGCGGCTTGAAGGCCGAAGACATCAAGGGTGAGGACGGCCTGCGGTGACCGGCCTGCGTGCCGAAATCCGCAAACTCGCTGTTTTCGTCGAGGAAACGCATGGCGAGATGGGGCAGGCGGTCTCGCCACCCACCCGCAAGGCCGCAGCCGTGGCCGTCATCCGCAATCCCTTCGCCGGCCAATATGTCGACGATCTGAGCGCACTGATCGACATCGGCGCCGAACTCGGCGGCCTGCTCGGTCGCAAATGCGTCGAGGCGCTGGGCATAGCGCCGGGCGAAGCGCAGAGCTATGGCAAGGCGGCAATGGTCGGCGAAGATGGCGAACTCGAACACGCCGCCGCCATCCTGCATCCTTCGCTCGGCAAGCCGTTGCGCGAGGCGGTCGAAAAGGGGGCAGCCCTCGTGCCGTCATCCAAGGCGATCGGGAAACCTGGCGATATGCTCGATATCCCGCTCGGGCATAAGGATGCGGCCTATGTCCGTAGTCATTTCGACGCGATGCGGGTTTTTCTCAACGATGCGCCGCGCGCCGGCGAGATTATGGTCGCTGTCGCCGTGACCGATAGCGGCCGGCCATTGGCGCGGATCGGTGGGCTGAAGGCCAGTGAAATCGAAGGCAAAGACGGCTTGAGATAACAGCTTGACAGCTCTGGCTTTCGCGGTCAATTTCATTTGTATACGAATGAATTCTGGGAGTCATCATGTCCGAATTTCGAGGGGAATCCGAGGCTCAGCAGAGCCAGGTCGCGGGCATCGATGTCGGCGGCACCTTTACCGATCTTGTTCTGTTCGATGCCGCGCATGGCACGGTGCGGCTCGCCAAGGTGCCGACCACGCTTCCCAACCAGTCTTTTGGCGTGCTGGACGCGCTGGATGCGGCCAAGGTCGATATCGCTGCCCTCGACCTCATCGTCCATGGAACAACCACCACCACAAATGCAGTGCTGGAGCGCAATCTCTGCCGCACCGGCCTGATCACCACGATGGGCTTTCGCGATGTGCTGGAACTCGGCCGCCGCACCCGTCCGCAGCCCTATGGCATGAAGGGCGAGTTCCGGCCGATCATCCCGCGCGACCTTCGACTCGAGATCCCTGAGCGCATGGATGCCGCGGGCAAAATCCTGACGCCGCTGGACGAGGATGCGTTGAAGGCCGCCTTGCAGACGCTGATCGACCGCGACTGCGAAGCCCTGGTCATTCATTTCCTGCACGCCTATGCCAATCCGGCACATGAACTTCGCGCCGCCGAACTGGCGCGGGAAATCTGGCCGAACGACAATATTACCATGGGCCACGCGCTGCTTTCAGAGAGCCGCGAGTTCGAACGTGGCGTCACCGCCGCAGTCAATGCCTCGGTGCAGCCGCTGTTGCGCCGCTACGTCGAACGTCTGGCCGACCAGTTGGCGAGCCGCGGCTACAAGCATGACGTGCTGGTGATGAACGGCAATGGCGGCATGGTCTCGGCCCGCCATGTCGCGGTCGAGGCGGCGAAGACCGTGATGTCAGGCCCAGCCTCGGGCGTCATGGCCGCAGCCTATACCGGCCGCCGCGCCGGCATCCCCAATCTCATCACCTATGACATGGGTGGTACTTCGACGGACGTGGCGCTGATCCGCGATGCCGAACCGGCTGTGTCGAACGAGATCGAAATCGAATATGCCATGCCGATCCATGTGCCGATGGTCGATGTCCGCACCGTCGGCGCCGGCGGCGGCTCGATCGCCCGCGTCACGGCGGCCGGACTGCTGCAGGTCGGGCCGGAAAGCGCCGGCGCCTCGCCGGGGCCGATCTGCTATGGCCGAGGCGGCACGCGGCCGACCATTTCCGACGCCAATCTGCTGCTTGGCCGGCTCAATCCGGCGCGGCTGAATTCGGTGCCGGGCGGCATGTCGCTCGATGACATCAGGTCAATCTTCCAGAAGGAGTTGGGTGATCGGCTCGGCCTCGATGCGACCGGTGCGGCCGATGCCGTCATCCGTATCGCCAATGCGCGCATGTCGGATGCGGTGCGCATGGTCTCGGTCAGCCTCGGCGAGGATCCGCGCGATTTCGCACTGTTTGCCTTCGGTGGGGCAGGGCCGCTGCACGCCTCGGCCATTGCCCGCGAACTCGGCATTCCCAGGGTGCTGGCGCCGTCCCGGCCAGGGATAACCAACGCTCTAGGCTGCGTCGTCGCAGACCTCCGGCACGATTTCGTCAACACGGTCAACCGGCCGCTCGCGGTGGTCGATATCGCTGCCGTGCATGCGCTCTTCGCCCGGCAATCGGAGGAAGGCAGGCGGCTGATCGGCAAGGAAGCAGTTGCGATCAGCGAAATCCGAGAAATCTGTTCCGTCGACATGCAGTTCATCGRCCAGACGCATTTGCTGCGCGTGCCGCTTCCCGGTCCGACGCCGAGCGTCGAGGAATTGCAGCAGCGCTTCGAAGAAGCCTATTTCAACCGGTTCCATGTCGAACTCAACGAAATCCGCGCCAATCTCGTCAACGTCAACACATCGGTGATCGGCCGACGCGCCGAAATCGACCTTTCCGTACTGATCGATCCCGCGGGCCGTAAGGCGACGCTTGTCGAGGCCGAGACCGGCCGCCGCCAGGTCTGGTTCGGACAGTGGATCGACACGCCGGTCTATTGGCGCGACCATCTGCCGCCCGCTGCGGCCATTTCCGGTCCCGCGATCATCGAGCAGATGGACACGACCATCATCATCGAACCCGGCGACCAGGCGGCGCAGGATCATGACGGTAATATCATCATTACGGTCGGAGGTGCCACATGACGCTCGATCCCATCACGCTTTCCGTCATCCAGTCCGGTCTGCAGCAGGTCTGCGACGAGATGGACCTGAGCTTTTCCCGCGCCGCCTTCTCGCCCGTCATCGCCGAAGCCAATGACCGCTCCGACGGCATCTATTCCGCCGTCGACGGTTCGCTGATCGCCCAGGGCTCGGCAGGCCTGCCGGTCTTCGTCGGCACGATGCAATATTCCACCCGTGTGCTGATCGAGATGATCGCATCGGGCAAGGCGGCGGCACCCAAGCCGGGCGATATCTATATCGTCAACGATCCCTATCTCGGCGGCACGCATCTCATGGACGTGCGTTTCGCCATGCCGGTCTATCGCAATGGCGAAATCTTCTGCTGGCTTTCCAATACCGGCCATTGGCCGGATACGGGCGGAGCGGTGCCCGGCGGCTTTTCAGCCTCGGCGACATCAGTCGAGCAGGAAGGGCTGCGCCTGCCGCCGGTGCGGCTCTTCAAACAGGGCCTGCTCGACCCCGAAATCTACGCGATCATCTGCTCGAATATCCGCGTCGCCGACCAGCGTATCGGCGATGTCAAGGCGCAGGCAGCGGCACTACTCGTGGGCGAGAAGCGGCTTGCCCGCATTCTCGACCGCTATGGCGACGACACGGTGAAGGAGGCGATTGCCGAACTGCGCAAGCGCGCCGCCGAACAGATGCGTGCCAATTGCCGGCTGATCCCGGACGGCGTTTACAAGTCAGTCGCCTATGTCGACAGCGATGGCGTGGTCAATGTGCCGCTGGAAATCCGGCTCGCGATCACGGCAAAGGATGGCGTGCTCGATTTCGATTTCACTGGCTCGTCAAAACCCTGCGCGGGGCCGATGAATTCCGTGCTGGCGACAACGCTTTCGGCCGTCTATCTCGGCATGCGTCACATCTTCCCCGACGTGCCGATCAGCGCCGGCGCCTTCGAGCCGCTGAGAGTCATTCGGCCGGAGGGCACATTCCTCGACGCGCAATATCCGCGGCCGGTCTCGGGCTGTGCCGCCGAGGTCAGCCAGCGCATCGCCGAGGCCGTGTTCCTGGCTCTGGTCGAGGCGTTGCCGGATCGGGTGACGGCGGCGCCTGCCGGCAGTTCCGGCAATTTCGCCCTAGGCGGCCATGATCCGGAACGCAATCGAGGCTTCGTCATGTACCAGATTTCCGGCGGCGGCTATGGCGGCAATGCCGATCATGACGGGTTGACGAATGGCTGCTCGACCATTGGCATTTCCAAGGCGCCGCCGGTGGAGATCATGGAACAGCAGTTCCCCGTTCTCTATCATCGCTACGCGCTGCGCGAAGGCTCCGGCGGCGCGGGCAAACATCGCGGCGGCTTCGGACTGGACTATGAGATCGAACTCCGACGCGGCGAAGCCACTGCGAGCTTCGTTATGGACCACGGCCGCTTCGGCCCGCCCGGCGTGCTCGGCGGCAAGGACGGCCGGCCGAACACCGTGACGGTTTGGCAAAGCGGCAAAGCGGTTGTTCCCGAACATCTTTCCAAGGCGCAGGATATTCCGATGAAGCCGGGCGACCGTGTCCGGGTGGGGACGCCGGGCGGTGGCGGCTATGGCGATCCCATGGCGCGCGATCCCGAAGCCGTGGCCGAAGATGTGCGGTTGGGGCGGTATTCTACGGAAGAGGCGAAGGCGTATTTCGGGGTGGTGGTTGGAGTGGATGGGAGCGTGGATTTGGGGGCAACAAGGGGGCTGCGCGGCCGATAGGGCGCGTTTGGGTGTTCTCTGACCCCTCGCAACTTCGGCCATGCGATCGGCTACGACTCCCCCTCAATCCTCCGAATACCGTTCCTCCCGCCAGGGATCACCATACATGTGATACCCGTTCTGCTCCCAGAACCCCGGCCTATCACCCGCCATCAGCTCAATCCGCCGCAGCCATTTGGCGCTTTTCCAGAAATAGAGATGCGGCACGACCAGCCGCATTGGGCCGCCATGGTCTCGAGTGATCGGCGCGCCTTCCCAATGGGTTGCAAGGATCGCGTCTTCGGAGGCAAAATCCTCCAGCGGTAGGTTGGTCGTATAGCCGTCATAGCCCGTCAGCATCACATGTGTGGCTTCCGACCTGGGCATGGAGAGGTCGAGCAGGTCGCGGGTGGAGACGCCCTTCCATTCGTTGTCGTAGCGCGACCATGTCGTGACGCAGTGGATGTCGCTCAACTTTTTGCTCTGTTCCAGCGCCTGGAATTCCGCCCATTTCAGCGTCAGAGGCGTCTCCACGAGGCCACGGACTTCGAGCTGCCAACTGTCGGTTGAGACGGATGGCGTCTGGCCGAGGTCGAGTACCGGCCAATTCTTCACCAGATGCTGCCCGGGCGGCAGTCGCTCGGTTTCGGCGCGGGATATACGTCCGGTGAGGAATTTGTGCTCGGTCGCCCAGCGGCGCTTTGAGGTGGTCAGCTTGCTGTCGGCGGGCGTCTGCTCTTCGCTCATATCCGTCTCCCTTGGCATCATGGAATGCAGACTATGCTCGCATCGGACTGTCAAGTTCCAGCACTGTCACGGCTCGCACGATCGTGCACGTCCCTCAGTCCATCTGCGACATGTCAAGACAAAAGCTAAGGAACTTTTGATTTTTTGATGAGTTGTCCTGCCAGTGAAATTAGCGGTGAACGGCCGAGAAACCTCGCCGTTCAAGGAGAAAAACATGATCGCACGCGTTGTGTCTGCGGCCATTGTCAGTGTCGCATTTATGTCCGGCCTTGCCCAGGCGCAGGACATCGCTCTCGCAAAGAATTCCATGCGTCTCTTCGGCGGACCCTCGATGAATTATCCCCGCATCGGTCTCATAACCTGGGGGCAGGGCCTCAAGGTGCTCGGCTGTCAGGATAAGGGCTGGTGTGAGGTGATGGCGGATGGTCAGCGCGGCTGGGTGCCGGCGGCCAAGATTGTCTATCCAGGCACACCGGAAAACCGCATGCAGAGCGACCAGCCGCTCGACCGCGTGACGCTCTGAAGCCGGCATGTTCAATTCGTCCTGAAACGCGTGACACCCGCTCGATCATCTTTATAAATGGCTGCATTCATTGAGCCATTTGGGAGGGAGACATGCGTTTCGAATTGATGTTGCCGCACCATGTCCGCCAGGCGATCGCGGAAAACTGGCCGGTCGTGCTGCAATTGGGCGTGCTCGAATATCATGGCGAGCACATGGCTGTCGGAATGGATACGCTGGCAGTGACCAAGATCATCGACATCCTTGAACAGGAGATGCYGATGGTGGTGATGCCCGCTTATTATTACGGCGCCGCAAGCTATGCTGTCGCTGGCCCCACGAAGGGCTCGTTGCATGTCGACGCCGAGGCGGTCATGCCGATGGCCAAGCAGATCTATACGGGCCTGCTCCGGATCGGCTTCCGCAATATCCATGGCTTCATCCACCACCAGACGGAGAATTTCGAGGTCGGAATGCCGACCGATCTGGCGTTCAAATTCGCCGCGCGCCAAGCGATTTTCGCACTCATCGAAAAAGAGTGCGGCGAGGGCTGGTGGGGCGACGAGACGCTTGCTGATTACTATGCCAAACAGGCTGCTGGATCCGATCCGTTCAACTGGATCAAGACACATCCGCTGATGACGGCGGACATCCGCGCGCAATACCCCTTCGATCACGCCGGCATCGGCGAGACGTCGCTGATGCTGTCGCTCTGCCCGGAAGCAGTGGACATGGCGCGTTTGTCGGACGGCGACTGGTTCACGCGCAGCGCCGCGCAGGCCTCCAAGGAACTGGGCGACAAGGGGCGTGACCTGATCCTCGATCATCTTCGACACGTCCTCGCTCCCGGCCCTTGAACCTTTGCGCAGCTGCCGGAAGTATTAGATTTTGCTAAATAAATTTCTTTTTAAGAGATTTATGCGACTGTCGCGGGAATATTTCCTCGCCGCGTTAAAGCAGCTTTCCGTCAGGGGTGTCACGGTCGCGTAATGTCCAGCGAAACAAAAATTAAAAGCGGTGACCGAGGCCGTCTGCCGCGCTTATTTTCGTTGCATTATCTGCCGGCATTCGTGGCGATCGTCGCCATGGTCGGCATCATGGTCTATGCGGACCTGCAGAACCAGTCGAGTGCACGCGCCGAGAAGCGCGCCAAGGCGTCGGAACAGATCGGCCTGCTTCAGACCAAGATTGAGGACAGCATTCAGGTCGATGTCGAGGTCGTGCGTGGCCTGGTCGGTGCGCTCGAAGTCAATCCGGACATGGACCAGGCGCACTATTCCGAGCTCGCCAGGCGTGTGCTCGACGGCAAGACGCAGTTCCGCAACATCGCGGCAGCCCCCGGCTTCGTCGTTCGCATGGTCTATCCCTTCGAGCCGAACAAATCCGTGATCGGCCTGGACTATCTGAAGAATGATGCCCAGCGTCCCGCGGCGTTGCAGGCGCGCGACACCGGTCGCGTCATCGTAACTGGCCCTGTCCGCCTGATACAGGGAGGCGAAGGTCTGATCGCGCGGTTTCCGGTAACGAGCATGCAGGCCAATGGCGAACCGCGCTTTTGGGGAATTGTCTCGGCGGTCATCTCCTTGCAGTCGCTTTACCACCAAAGTGGGCTTCTCGGCGTCGACCCGTCGCTTGACGTCACGCTGACCACGATCTCGCGCGATCAGGTGTCGGACCGGCTGTTTTACGGCAAGCCCGATGTCATGACCCGCGACCCCGTGCGCACGGTCGTACGCGTCGGACATGAAGACTGGTTGATCGCTGCCGCCCCGAAGGATGGCTGGGACCTGCCGATGGCCGATGTCTGGCGCTTCCGGCTCATCCTGCTGTTCGGTGAATTCATCATCATCCTGCCGATGATCTGGGCCGGACGGCTGATGGAAGAACGCCAGCGCAACATGCGCACGCTGGAGCAGCGCGACGATCAGATGCGCCTKCTCTCCCATCGTCTGCAGATCGCGCTCGAGACCTCCAAGATCGGCATCTGGGAATTTGACATCATCGCCGACAAGCTGATCTGGGACGATCGCATGAAGGATCTCTACGGTGTCCCGCCGGAAAGGGCGATTGCCGTCTATGAGGACTGGGAACGCGCTCTGCACCCCGATGATCTCGTACTGGCGAAGCGCAAATTCGCCGATGTGATCGCGACCAATGGCGAATATCGGGACCAGTTTCGTGTCGTTGCCCGCGATGGCTCCATTCGCTACATCCGCGCGATCGGCACGACCTATGCCGATTCTCGTGGCGGCAAGAAGATTGTCGGCGTCAACTGGGATGTGACGACGGATATCCATCTGCAGGCCGATCTCCGCGACGCCAAGCTCAGGACCGACCAGCAGAACCTCGAACTGGAAAAGGCGCGCCTGCGCATGGAGAGTGCCGCTCTCCATGATGCACTGACCGGKCTGCCCAATCGGCGCTATCTCGACCAGATCATGGTGGAAATGGACGAGGCCGACCCCAGCCTGCCGACCACCGTCCTGCATATCGATCTCGACCGCTTCAAGGATATCAATGATACGCTCGGCCATGCCGCCGGCGACCTGATCCTCAGGCACGCCTCGACCACGCTCGGCGAAAGCATTCGTCCGGGTGATTTCATCGCCCGCATCGGCGGCGATGAATTCGTCATCATTTCGCGCGAGCCTGCCGGCGCCGAGGACTATACCGAAATCGCGGCGCGCCTGATCGATGCGATCAGCAGGCCAGTCGACTATGAAGGCCATGAATGCCGGGTCGGCGCCAGCATCGGCATCGCCACGCGCAGCCATGACGAGAAGCTCGATCAATTGTTGGTCAATGCCGACATCGCCCTCTACGAGGCCAAACGACGCGGCCGCAACCGCGTGGAAAAATTCTCCGACGCGCTCAAGCTCGCGGCTGTGAACACCAAGAAGACCGCCGACGAGATCCTGCGCGGACTCGAGCAAAACGAGTTCGTGGCCTGGTTCCAGCCGCAGTTCGACGCCAATAGTCTGGAGATCGTCGGCATCGAGGCACTGGCGCGCTGGGACCATCCGTCCAAGGGTGTGCTTGCCCCCGACGCCTTTCTGAAGATCGCCGAGAGTATGAAAGTGGTTTCGGCGATCGATGACGTCGTGCTGACCCAGGCGCTGCTGCAGCGTTACAGGCTGGAGGCGAACGGCATCAACATACCGAAAGTGTCGGTCAATGTTTCTGCCCAGCGCCTCCGCGACGAGACGCTCATAGACAAACTGAAGGCGCTCTCCTTCCAACCGGGCACGCTCTCCTTCGAACTGCTCGAATCGACGTCCTTCGACGGCCATGACGGGGAACTCATCCCGCAGATCGACAGGATTCGCGCCTTGGGCATCGATATCGAGATTGACGATTTCGGCACCGGTTATGCCTCGATCGTGACCTTCCTGAAGCTCACGCCCCGACGGCTGAAGATCGACCGTCAGCTGATCGCCCCGATCATCGAGTCCACTGAGCACCAGCGCCTGGTGCGCTCGATCATCGACATCGGTCGGGCGCGGGGAATCGAGATCGTTGCCGAAGGCGTCGAGACGATGCAGCATGCCGCCATTCTGCGTGATCTCGGTTGCCAGGTTCTGCAGGGTTACGCCCTCTCCAAGCCGCTCTGCCCGGCGGAACTCCTGACTTTTGTCAGAGAGCGTCGATGGCTTCAGCGCCCCGCCAGCCTGGCGAGTTGATCCCAGACCGAGTTGCCGTTGGGTCTGCACAGCATGAAAATACCGTGCGGAACCGTACGCATTCTTTGAAAATCCTCAGGCGACATGCTACGGCTACCTTACAATTCAAGCGACTGTTGGGAGTGACCGCCGATGACGGCTGCCGGCAAGCAAGTCACGATCGTGATGATCGAGGATGACGAAGGCCATGCGCGCCTGATCGAGAAGAATGTGCGTCGCGCCGGCGTCAGCAACCAGATCATGCCCTTTACCGATGGCAATAGCGCGCTCGATTTCCTGCTTGGCAAGGATCGAAGCGGCGAAGCCAGTATCGACCGCTATCTCCTGATCCTGCTCGATCTCAACCTGCCCGACATGTCGGGCATCGACATCCTGGAGAAGGTCAAGTCGAACCAGCATACGAAGCGGCTGCCGGTCATTATCCTGACCACGACCGACGATGAGCGGGAGATCCAGCGTTGCTATGATCTGGGGGCCAATGTCTACATCACCAAGCCGGTGGATTATGAGAATTTCGCTCACGCGACCCGCCAGCTCGGGCTGTTCTTTTCCGTTATGCAGATTCCCTAACGGCCTCGATGGCTAGGACGCTTCTTTATATCGACGACGATGACGCGCTCGTGCGGCTTGCCGAGAAAACGCTTGGCCGCGCGGGGTTCGACGTCGAGCATGCCCACGACCCCCAGGCCGGGCTGTCGCGTCTTGAGCGCGGCGGCATCGACGCGATTATCCTCGACCATTACCTGACAGGCTCGACGGGTCTCGATCTGCTGCAGATCCTGAAAGAGCGGCATTTCGACATTCCCGTCGTCTATGTTACCGGCTCCAGCGAGGCAACGATTGCCGTGGAGGCATTGAAAGCAGGGGCTGCCGATTATGTCATCAAGACGGTCGGAGACGATTTCTGGCCGCTGCTTGCCAATGCCATAGAACAGGCGCTGGAAAATGCGGAATTGCGGGCGGCGCAGATACGCGCTGAAAATGAGATCAGGGCCGGCAAGGAACGCGCCGAAATCCTGCTTGCGGAAGTCAATCATCGCGTCGCCAACAGCCTGTCCCTGGTCGCGGGGCTCATCCGCTTGCAGGCAGGCAGCCATGCGGACGAGGCGGTCAAGGCAGCACTCAGCGAAACCCAGGCGCGCATTTCCGCCATCGCCAGCATGCACCGCAGCCTCTATACCAATGACGATGTCCGCCATGTCGAAATGGACCGCTATATCAGCACGCTCGCCAACGAACTTGCAGAATCCATGGCCAAGGACAAGCGCAAGTCCAATATCGTCTGTATGCTCGATCCGATGTCGCTCGCATCCGATCGCGCCGTCTCGGTGGGCATGATCGTTACCGAACTTCTGACCAACGCGATCAAATATGCCTATGCCGATGACGAAGATGGCGAAATTCGTGTGGAATTGACGCGCATCTCGCCGGAAACGGCGCTGCTCGCGGTCGAGGACGATGGGGTGGGCTTTGATCCCGAAGGTCCGATCCAGGGAACGGGGCTCGGATCGCGCGTCGTGGCCTCGATGGCGAAAAGCATTGGCAGCGGCATACGCTATGTGTCCCGCACGCAGGGCACCCGTGCCGAGGTCACGCTCGACCTCTAATGACCGTGCAGCAACAAAGAAAAAGCCGGCCTGTCTTGCAAGCCGGCTTGGAGATGGTGCTGCAGTATGGCTTGGCTCAGCCGACGAAGGTGCGCGTGGTCACGGCGAGCGAATCAGAATCCGGTCCGTAATCGGCCTCTCCCTCGACATTCAGAAGTTCGGCAAGCCGTGTGCGCGCCCGGTTGACGCGGCTCTTGATCGTGCCGATGGCGCATTGGCAGATTTCCGCCGCCTCCTCGTAGGAGAAGCCGGATGCGCCGATCAGGATGATGGCCTCGCGCTGGTCGTCTGGCAGTTTTTCCAGCGCTACCTTGAAATCCTGCAGATCAAGCGCGCCGTATTGGCCCGGATTGGTTGCGAGCTGCTCGGTATAGTAACCTTCCGAATCCTGGATCTCACGGCCGGCCTTGCGCACCTGACTGTAAAATTCGTTGCGCAGAATGGTGAATAGCCAGGCCTTCATATTGGTGCCTGGCTCGAACGAACTTTTCTTGGCCCAGGCTTTCATGATCGTGTCCTGCACCAGGTCGTCGGCACGGTCATGCCGGCCGGTGAGCGAAACGCCGAACGCGCGCAGGCTGCCGAGACAGCCCAGCAGCGCCCGCTTGAAATCCTTGTCGGTCTCGGTTTCGACCTCGGCCGCCATTATTCAGTCTCCTTGACCCTTGCCGCGTCCATAGCCGCGCGTTCCGCCTCATCCAGACGTTCGAGCAAGTCCAGGAAGCGATCGGGGATCGCCTGCTCCTGCAAAGAATCGTAGTACTCCTTCAGCTTTCTGGGAATTTCGCCAAATGGTCCGGGTAGACCATGACCCTCCATTCTATCTGATTGATTATTTTTCATTGGGTATCGTGCTCGCATGGTTTGCGGGTTGGTTTGATCCAGACGCCAGAACGCTGTTTAAGCGGAAAAAGTTCCGGCATCGTGAAACAAATTTTTCAAGTGTTTCAAGCTGGCTATGGCGAAATCGAGAAGCAGCCAGGCACCTTCTGGAACCTGGGCCGTTCTCATGCATTTCCATCGCAAGAGTTTGAAAGGAGAATATCATGCTTTACTATGCGCTTCTGTTCCTGGTGGTTGCGATTGTTGCCGGTGTACTTGGGTTCTCCGGCCTCGCCGGCACGTCGGCGGGTATCGCTCAGGTCTTGTTTTTCCTGTTCCTGGCATTCCTGGTCATCTCCTTGATCATCCGGGCAATTCGCAGCGTCTGACGACGTGCGACCGACAAAGGCAGACCGGGCTGAAAAGGTCCGGTCTTCCCGTTCGAGACTGCGATCTAAGGGCGGGAGTTCCGGGTTTCATTTAAAATCAAATTTTTTTGTAAACCCATGGAACCAGATCGCGTGACGAGAGTTTTAGAGTTGCAAGAATGGATTCCCCTCGTCTGTTTTTGCTTCGCGGCGCCTCATCCGCCCCTTCACCCCCCGAAGGCGCCCATCAAGGAGAGAACCCTTCCCTTCCGCCGGAACGGTTCTCTCCTTTCTATTTTCTGCACTTCCGTTTCCGCATCTTCTCCGCCATGTCAGCGCACGAAAAAACATTCGTCCGCGGAACAACGTCTGTGGGATTCGCATTTAGCAATCGAATGCGGCAACCGCTGCCTTGCAAGGGCCGGGAGACAGTCGAGCGCCGACAAGATGAGGCGGATGAGGACAGCATGGCAACCATACTCATCATCGTTCTCATCCTTCTGCTGATCGGCGCGCTCCCGACATGGCCGCATTCCCGCAACTGGAGCTACGGCCCTACGGGGCTCATAGGCACTATCCTGCTCATCGCCGTTATTCTGATGTTGATGCGGGTGATCTGATGCTGACAAAAACAAGGAGATAGACCATGGCAACCATGTCCAAAATCCTGTCCGACAAGGAGTCGGCGCCGTCCGTCGAGGATCTTGAAGCCCAGATCACGGAATTGCGCCGGGAGATCGCGTCACTCACCAAGAATATCGCTGCCTTCGGTCAGGCCAAGGCGGACGAATATCGCTCCGGCATCGAGGGCATCGCGTCGGACGCCGTGCAGGCCTCGCTCAATGCACTGCACAGCGCGCGCGACGAGGCCGCGTCCCTGGAAGAGAGCTTTGAGGAGCATGTTCGCGCCCGCCCTTTGCAATCGATCGGGATCGCGCTCGGCGTGGGCTTCCTCGCCGCTCTTTTGACACGGCGGTGAGCATGGCGGCACTGTTCCAAGCCTTGGCGCTCAGACTGCAGGACTCCGGCGAACGCGCAATGCTGACGGTGATCACCTATCTGGTCGCCGCATTGCTGTTCATGCTCGCCATCGCAGCCTTTATCTACGCGGCGGCGGTCGCTCTGACGGAGGCCTATGGCCCGGTCGTGGCAGGGGTTGTCATCGGTGTCGTCGCTGCCCTGTTGGGCCTGATGACCATTGCTTGGCTATCTTTGCGCAAGCGCAGCCTGCGCCGCAAGATGCAGCTTCGCCGGCTTGCCGCCCAGCCGTCGCTGGCCGACACCGCCGCCACGGCATTGCCGATCATGCTGCAAAAGAATCCGCTCGGCGTTCTCATCGTCGCTGCGGCGGCGGGTTTCCTGTTGCAGCGCTCGACGCAGCATCGAAAATGATGGAATCTTACTGCAATGAGTCTGGGATGGAGAGAGTGCCATGTGAGAGAGTGCCATGT
>NZ_JBFUFF010000053.1:0-46491 GCF_056403555.1 Rhizobium sp. P2_G2 | reverse complement strand
GCCACACTCATCGCTCGGATATCTGACCCCGGCGGATTACGCCGGGACCCTCGCCGCAACCGGCTCCAACGCTGCGCAAGATGAAAGCTTCGCGTTTCCGCCGGTTGCTACCACCGCGCCAAGTGGCGTATCCAGAACCGCCGAGGCTCTAATCGCCACTGGATGAAAGTTCAGTGGCAGGTCAGGTAGTGCCCAGGTACGAACTGGCCGGGGGGCGATGGGTAAGCGTGTCGCGGATGTCGGAGCTTACCAGGCAAGCTTCTAATCACCCAACAGACGGCGGCGAGCGTTTTCCATCTTCTCAATATCCGRCTCGACCCACGTTAAGCTGCCGTTTCCGTCAGGCCGAATGTCGCTGACCTGGCGAGCATACAGCCAAGGGTTATCCCCACAAGTGATACAGCCAAAGACATCTGCTTTGGACGGATAGGGGTTGGACTTGGCGCTCTTGGCATACCGCAGYTTGTCCTCATCGGTATGAGGCGCCAGGATCATACAAAGTTGTTCAATCTGGTCCCGGATGGTGCTGCTGCGATAGCGGTAATTGAAAACCGCCACGACTTTTTTCGGGTCGACGCCCCCGCCAATGCCCACCCACGTGACAACCCATCCATTCATCGCAACGCTCTACCTTCGGCTGATGAGGGACTTTATCCAACTCATGCTCGTCTCAATGATCCAATCCGTCTGACTCGGCGTGAAGGTCGGCATGGGCGCCGCTCCGGGGCCGTGCCCTAGAGGATTTCGCACTTTGCTGAACAAAGCTTTCAACGCGTCGCCCTCCCAGGTTTCGAGGAAGGCATTCGCTTTCTTTCCCAGGTTGTCGATGTAGTTGGCGGCACCTCTTTCGTTCCCGGTGGTCCACTTCTTGGTATCCGAGATGATTTTGATGGTGCTTTCCAAGGCCCGCACCGCGTAGAAGGCCGGGTCGCGGCCCTGGGTGTCACGGCGGTCAACGGCTTCCTTCATATCGGTATCCACGTTGGACCAAACCGGATCACCGACCAAAGCCCAAAACGGTTTTTCAACCTGTTGCGCCACCAAGGCATCTTCCGAAAACTGGAGAAAGCCGTTGTGGTAGTTCATGCCAAATTTGGCCTGCTGCAGGCGGGCGCTCAGCTCGTCCATGTCTCGGTTGAAGGCCTGGTTGAGCTGCCAATTCCGTGCTTTCACAGCATCGCTGGCCTTGCCCGGCAAACGGATTCCGCTGCTGTAAGGGCGAGGCTTGTCAGCTTCCACCATCCGGGCGTCGAGAGTCTGGTTATCCCGCTCGACTTGATAGCCCTTGGTGCGGAACGCGAGTTCGACGAGGCTCAACCGACGTTTCATGAACACGTCAGCGTCAAGATTTTCGTTGTAGTCGTAGGTAAGGAAATTCTTGATAATCCGATCCATTTTCCACGTGTAGGTGGTCGGTATCTGCGCGCCGTTCACGGTGCGGTTATAAACCGCTGACCTGGGGCTGAGCGCATCAAGACCCAACTCCATGGCAACCCTATCATGCACGGCCGTTAGAGAGGCCTTGGCATCGGAGTTTTCGTTGCCACCAACCCAATAGGGAAAGAGTTGCTCGGTAATGAGTTTCGCCATCTGAACGTTAAACCGCCGTTCCTTCTCGGAAAAGCCTGTCCAGATAACCCGTTCTTCATAGCGAGTGGCAAAAATGTCTGTAAGCATGGTGGCACTTTATATCAAAATTCGCTCCACCTCATCGCTGCGGCGGTCGTAGAGCTGGGTTGTGGTCATTAACCCAATCAGCCGCCCGGCCACGTTTCCCGGCCAAGTGTCGGCCGGAATGCTGCCGAACAACTGGAGTGCCTCCTGCGGGGTCAACACAGGCGTTTTCCCCTTTTTGGTGGAGTAGGATGGCCCGCGCACCGAATGGGCCGGGTTGGTGGGTATGACATGGTCCGTCACCATCCAATCAAACAGGTGCCGGATGGCCGCCAGGCGTAGCTTGACGATAGGCACCGCATGTGGCGGCCCAGCTCCTCAATCCGGGCCGCCACATGCATAGGCTGGATGGCGGGGAGGGCAGTGACGCCCCGGCCGGCGCACCAGGTCAGAAAATCCCCGGCCGCGCGGGCATAGACTTTGCGGGTGTTCGGATTTCGGATTTGCGCCGTGAAGAATTCCAGAAAGCGGACGCGCCCGGCATCCGGTAAGGCGACGACGGCCTCCGGTAGCTCCGTTTCGTCGAGGCGGATAATCTGGTTCATTGTCGCGCTTGCTCCTTCTGAACCACATCCCACTCCTCAGGCCGATTCTCTGGATCCCAAGGAACACGATGAAGCCCGAGCAAATCGCGTGTCCGATCTAGCAAGCCCCAAAGCTCAATGCCCGATTTGGAACTGAAACGCACTGCACCAGCCCTCACAAGAATTTTTCTAAGTTCGTCATCGGAGAACCCGCCGAGATGGACCTTAATAAGGTCAAATGATCGAAGTCTCCATCTTGTGCGTAAAAGATTGTTCGCCGCCTTCTCAGCCGCAAAATCCAATCTGAAATCGCGCCTAAGCTTACGTTCGGCCACGGAAACCGTAACGATAACAGTCAACACTGCTGTGACCGCCGCCACCGTACCTCCAACAAGAGCAGCCACGGCTTGCGGCGATGAAAAATCCAACATACAGCGCTCCCTCCTATATATGATAAAGGACACTACACTACGTTGTAGCTTCCTTCAAAGAGGTCGCCTAAAGCGCGCTCATGCGGAAAGTCGACCGGCGCCGGGGCAGATGCCCGGAGCTCCAAGATAGCGACATACGACAACGCATGACAAGCACGCGCTCGAAAAGGCCGCTCAGGGCCTCATGGCATGTCGCTTATGCCGGTGTTTGACGTCCGCAATCTCATCGGCCATCTTCTCGAAAGCCTCGATGGCGGTGCGCTCTGTCTCGGAAAGTTTTTCGCGATCGGGAAGGTGCTTCAGGAGCACAATCAGGACATCCCCGATTTGTCCCAGCTGCTTTCCGTAGGTGCCGACGCGGTCGAGGATTTCAGCTTCAACCTCAGGGGCGCTGGAATCACCCATATAGACGTTGACCTGGTTACCACTCATGAACCAGGTCATCGGGTTGATCCACTGAGTCACATTCCCTGAAAGAGGCAGTTTGAACAGCGCCATCGTCGATCCTTTCCCTGAATGAGAAGAGCCTACCCGATATGGTAGTGACATTCAAACAGATCGCCAAAGCTGCTGGTCATGAGGAAATGCCGCCCGCTGCGTCGAAAGTGTTCGGCGCGATCGTAGATGATAGGCGACGTTCGCAGAACGCCTTGGCGTACGTTGGCCGTGGAAAGCGCCAGCTTCTTCAAAGGGATGGTCTGAATGGTGGTCATTTTAGTCTCTCCTTGTTGATTTCGCGAAGCAGGCCCGCAGTGCTGCTTCGCGAGTTCGTGCGGAACAGCGGAGAGGGAGGGGGCAAGCAAAAATCGATGCGGGTGGTGCGGGCGCTCAAGCGCACAGCGGAGCCTCGGCCGTGTCGATTTTGCTTGTCGGGGAGGGAGATGCATATTGACCACTTGGCTGCTGAAAACTGCTGTTATATCACCTTGCTGGACAAGGTCCGAGAGGATCTGGCGTAAAGCCGCCTCGCTTTCGCCAATTGAAACGAGAGTCGATGCGGTCGAGCCGTTAAAAGCATCTCGGTCGGCGCTCGCGATGAAGGCCTTGGTGATCGTGTCGGGGAGCATGGCTTTCATGGCTTTTACCTGTCGCACCACAGTCTGTTGGTCAGAACTTCCAGTCGCCCACAATCGGTTGGACCGCACAGAAACGCTCGATGAAGAACGCGGCAAAGAATTGTAAGGGTTGCCCGGCGAGAATTTCGAATACTAGCTTAGACTGTGCTTGAACTGTGAGATAAGAAGGTCAGCACTTCCAGTGCAAAGAATGCGATTTGACTTCGGCCGCCTTTGCGCTCAAAGATTGCAGGTATTGTAGTGAAGAGGCAGAGGCGGCTCAGCAGAATCCCTGTCAAACTTAGCCACCGGCTTGCAACGAAGATTATTCGAAATAACCTTTGGGATACTATTTTGGCGTCGCCTGATTGGATCGGAAATTCACAACGCGCTTGTCTACAAGCAATCCACCAGTCGAAGGGGTGCGACAGATTGGCGATGTTGCGCACACTCGTGCGCCTTAACGGCGGCCGCATGGACCTTCGCTCAACTGAAATCCACGAGTTTGACTTCGAGGAGCGGGAGGCATTTCGCTTCGGCCTGGATATTACCGGCTCCGTCGTTCGTCTGACCGACGAGTCCTGGTCAGAAAGCGCTGGCCCGTTTAGGGCACTTAATGATCTTGATTCCCAGCCGCGGGCAATCGATGAGAGATTGGCCGCTGACGCAATCTTGCTTCGACACACGAATTACGTCGGCTATCGATCAATCACGCAAAAGTCCGCCGTCCGACACCTTCTAACGATGCCAGATGCCGCGGGGCTTATGGTTTGCATGCCTACCGGGGCGGGTAAAAGTCTTATTTTTCAACTCGAAGCATTGGAGCAGCGTCGCCGCCACCCAGGTTCATGCGTTCTTGTTATTACTCCAACTGTATCGTTGGCGCTTGACCATCAGCGGACTCTCACCGGTATGCCCGGTTTGGAAAATACACGCGCTCTCGTTGGCGCCACTACCTCCGACGAGAAAAATAACCGACAAGATACTTTGAACGCGTTTCGTCGGGGAGAAGTGCCTGTTCTCTTGATGTCGCCGGAACTGGCGCTCGGTGTTGCCCAGCACGATTTGCTTGATGCGGCATCGTCGCTGGACGACAAACTGGCTCCGCTTGACGGTCGGCTAACGACCATTGTTATCGACGAAGCTCATATCATTGAGAGTTGGGGGCGCACTTTCAGGCCCGACTTCCAGCGGCTTCCTTCACTTGTCGCCGATCTTAAGAAGCGACAGCCTCGACTAAAGACACTAATCCTCTCAGCAACGCTTCCCCCAGCAGCGCGCCATGTCTTGCGGTCCGCTTACGGGACGACGGGGGAATGGTCGGAGATCGACGCCCGCAAGCCACGCCGAGAGTTCGACATTGCAATCAAGTCTTTCCCGACTGCTCAGGGCCGGGAGATCGAACTCGATTACCTGATCGATCGGGCGCCGAGGCCCCTCATTGTCTATGCGACTGTCGCGGCTGAACGCGACGAAGCTGATCGCTTCACCGAAAATCTGACATCGGCAGAGGCAATCTTCGAACGTCAGAGACGGCGGGGCTATCGCCGCATTGCCCTGTTCACCGGAGAGACCGCCGGCGAGGAGAGGGAAGCGATTGTCCAAGACTGGGCAAAGGCTGACATCGATTTTGTTGTCGCCACCTCTGCATTCGGTATGGGCGTCGACAAGTCGAACGTACGAACCGTCATTCATGCCTGTCTCCCGGACAGCCCGTCCCGATACTACCAGGAGATCGGTCGCGCGGCGCGAGACGGCCATCAAGGCTTGGCAATTGCGCTATTCACGGATACCGACGGCCAAGCTCTGGACGACGTCAGATCAGCGTTTTCGCAAGCTTCAGGTTCCTGGCTTACCCGCAAGAAGGCAGAACCGAGATGGGCGAGCCTTTACCGCAGCCGGACAGATGTTGCATGGAATGCGGAGAAGTTGGGCTTTTCAGTCGACCTCAACGCTCTACCGGAGAACAGCCGCAGCACCCGCAGTTCAGACTATAACCGCATTTGGAATATGAGCTTGCTGAACCTTCTTCAAAGGGCCGGGGCGATCCAGATCGTCGCTTGCGAACCGGGCACCTCGAAGGAACGTTGGCAAATCGAGTTGGCAGATCTTCGTCTTTTGGAAGAAGGTGCTTCGGCCGCGTGGGATGAGGTTTTCGAGGTCCGTGCTCGAGAACAGGATGAAGCGACCCGGAGCGTTCGCGAATTCAGTGCTATCATGCGCCGTCCTGAGAAAACCTGCGTCCTCCAAGGTGTTTTCTCGCTCTTGCAGGAGTCTGACGTCGATCTGATCGAAGAGTGCGGTCGATGCCCGCATTGCAGAGCCCAGCGAATCTCAGCGCCAGAGAAACCCCACGATCACTCCGTCGAGGGCGTCTGGACTACGGCATTGGCCCCGGCACTAGGCATCCCACGCGGCATTACCATTGTTGCGCCGGATGATCCGCAAATTAATGGTAGCGCGTACGATATCGCTATCAAACTGGCGGGCGTCGGCGTCGAGCAATTCATCATTGCCTCCGATTTTGCCCCTTCCATTGCGGTGGCCATCAAGGACACGGCCGTCGAGTACGGATTTGTTTTGGAGCATCAGAGCATTATCGGCCGTCATGCCGTTTCTCCCGCCCGCGTGGCAACCGCGCTCATCGTCCGTCGCCATGACGACAATTCAGAACTGCTTTTCAGGCAGGCGAAAAAGTGGGTTGATGATAATCTGCTCACGCAACTGATTCTTGTTGCTGATCCGAGCATGGAGGTCCAGGGGAGGCGACTTGATCAGGTTATGTCCAAGCGCGCACCATACGACCAATCTCATCTCGATCGCTTGCCAGGTCTATTCTCATGAGCATCTTGTCCAGCACGCAAGGCACACCGGAGCGGGTCTGGTCGCTAGTCAGCCTCGTGGCCGCTAGCGACGGACGCATCGATCGTTCCGAAGCCGCTAGCTGGCTCAATCCCTCGTTCACCGAAAACAATCAACTGGTCGACGATAAGGAATCGTTTGCGCAAGTTCAGGGCGCGGCGACAGCTCTAGGCGCGCTCACTCTTGTGAACAAAGGGCTTGAACTCAATCCCGAATGCGACACCAGTAATTATTTCTCATTCTCCGACTGGTCCCACAGGCGCTTGCGTTCGCTCGACAGCGATCAGAAAGACGCAGTCATCTTGGAAGCCTATGCCTGGGTGCTCGCGCGTTGCCAGCAGGAAGGCGACGCCAATTGGTTCAGGGTGATGTCCGCCTCCGAAACGGCCGACGCGATCAACGAGGCACTTCCAGACGGAAGTGATGACGATGGCGATCGGCGGATGAACACGTCAAAGCTTGCGAGTTGGCGTCGCTGGCTCGTATTCTTGGGGCTAATGGAGGAGTTGCCGTTATCCGGTTCGTCACGGTTTCACGTGTCGGCAACCAAAAGGATTGCTCGCGAGATCGCTAATGGCGACCTGCCGCGCGACGTGGAAATGACCGCCGAAGACTTCCTGTCTCGCATTCGGAATTCGGGCCCCTATCTCGATGGCGGCAAGATGTTTCATGAGAGTGCGAGAAACAACCGCATCACCCCGGAGGATAGACGTCTGTCGCCGGTTTTCAGTTCCGCGCTTCGGGATCTTCATGACGCTGGCGTAATCGAACTGAAAATCCTTGGCGACCGCCAAAGCTATTACAGCTTGACCGGCGATATCGCGCACCGAGTCGGAGCTTTTCACGCCGTTACCGTGCGAGGAAGCGCTAAGTGATGAACATACCCATGAAGGCATGCTGGCGGGCAGAGGAAGTCGCGAGCATCGTCGCGAACGAAGCTCTGGAACACCATGAGGCGATCTTTCTCGCTACACACAGTGCGATCAAGGGCTTTGACGTTCGTGGGAGTCATCAGGGCGAAATTCGGTCGGCCGACGAAGCTGCCGTCCTAGACACGCTGTCTGCTCCGTCACGCAAGCACGCTTTCTGTGTCGTTCAAGGTGAACCGGGATCCGGAAAATCACATCTTATCCGCTGGCTGGCTCTGAAGTGGCCTGAGGGTCGAGACGTCACTTTGCTGATCCAGCGGGCCGACGGAAGTCTTGAAGGCGCGCTCGATCAGCTGAAAAGCCGCCTACCGGCGGAGTTCAAATCGCTTTTTGATCGCCTTGGAAGGCGCCAAAGAGCAACCGTCGAGGGACGGGCTAAAAACTTCCTAAGCAACCTCGCAAATGCGCTTGACCCAAAATACTACGATCCGCCTCTCGAGGATGTCGATTGGTGTGCTGCAAACCTGCCTGGTCAGTTGATCGACAACCTCACGGTCAAGAACGAGTGGACTGGTCCTGGACGCATCCTTAGGCTCCTCGATGGTAAGGGAGAAACCGAAGATTCCGAGCGCAACTCTCAATCCGCTGTCTTCAACCTCTTCGACATATGCACATTGGCGGACGCGGCCCGCAGTGTGCGTGGTTCCGGTGTCGGAGCAGGTGCGGAGCGACTGGCTGGAAAAATCCGAGACGAAGTTCATACGATTGAAGCCTATCGCCAAGAAGATTGGGACGATCCTGAGGAACTGCTAAGGGAGATCGGACACCAAGTTCCATACAGCGCAAAGCTCCTGGAGGCATTGAATAGGCGGCGAAACGATGCCGTCCAGCATCTGCTGGGGGTTTCCGCCGAGGGCTTGAAGGACCTATTCCGCGAGGTCCGGACCGTTCTCGCCCAGCGTGGCCAGCGTCTCGTGCTGCTTCTGGAAGACATTACGAGTTGGGAAGGCATCGATAATAGTCTGATCGATGTCCTGGTCACCAATGCCGACACGCGTGCGGTCGACGGAGAGTCCGATCTTTGTCCCCTAATCTCCGTTGTTGGCATTACCCCAGCTTACTACGCTGACCTACCAGCCAACTATCGTGGCCGCATCACGCACGAACTTAATCTGGGTCTCTCCAAGCGGGAAGGGGAGTTGCAGGACGTCGCGGCCCTCCGAGAGGAGGAGGCGCGGCTGGAATTCACAGCCCGTTATTTGTCGGCGACCCGGGCGGGCTCTGGCGCGTTAGCGCAGTGGCGAGATTTGACGAAGGAGCAATCCTCACCAAACGCGCCGAATCCCTGTTTGAACTGTCCATTGAAGGTAGGCTGTCACTCGACCTTCGGCGCCGTCGACGATGTTGGCCTCTACCCATTCACGCGGAAGGCGCTCGGAAATCTCTTCGATGCGCTTAATGAGCGCGACAATGGCCTAACTTGGAAAACCCCGCGCGGGATGTTGCAGGCAATCATAAGCCCAGTCTTGGAGCAGGCCGACGCAATCGAGGCCGGGGAGTTTCCGACGCGACGATTGGAAAGTAGGGCCCTCCTTCCGGACAGCCGCAATCTCTCGGGGATTCTCGAGCAGATGATTGAGGCACGCCTGCCATCAGACAGCGATCGCGGGCAGGTTACACGGCTAATCTCCTATTGGGGTGACCGTAACCGATCGTCGACGCTTAAACTGGAAGATGGATCGGTAGCGTTCGCGGGAATCGTAAAGCCAATTTACGTGGCGTTTGGCGTGCCTTGGATCGGGGATCCGCCGACAGAGGCGAAGCCGGCTCCCGTAGAGACGCCCGTTCTCGAGAATGGACCGTTGCTGCCCAAACCTCCCGTCGTCTCGGATAACGACGCTGAGCGGCGAAGCACTGCTCTGAACCAAAGTTCAGTTTCAATTTCCAGGCCTGCGTCTCCACCCTCCAAACGGCCAACCTTCAACAAGTCGGAGCTTCAAAAGGCTCGTGATCAATTGCGTCACTGGAAAGAAACAGGCGAACTCTTAAGCCCGCTGGAGTGGAACAAGCTCGTGCACGGGCTAGTCCAGTCGGTCGATCCGAGAAGCGTTTCGCTAGATAGAGATACTTTCAAAAGGCTGTTCACCGAGACCCAAGTGAAGTTGGAAGGGACGGCGCCGGCGCAGCGGAGTTACTTCTGGATAAGTAAGGATGAATGGGTTTTCCAGGGTCTGGAAGCTCTCCAGGCCCTAACACTCGACAAGGGCTTGAGTAGCGGCGAGGCTGAAACGCACAGGCGCGCTCTGGCCGCTCTGCTCCGGCGATTGGAGCCTGAGATTGACCGATATGCGACCCAACGGCTCGGTCTCGTCGATGGCAATCGTTGGGAACCGGCAGTCACCTATGCGCAAATTCTATTGGCACGAGCTTGGCTCAGAGGCGCTGCGACACCCGACATGCTGCTGAGTGACCAACTGAAGGTTATTCTTTCCGATGAGGACGATGCAGAGAGCGACCCTGCTACACGGTCATTGCAATGGCGCGAATACCTCAGCAAAACGAACCAGCAGCATAGGCAGTTGCGTGCATCTCTTCGAGATATAATCTCGATCCCGCAAGGGGAGGCGAAGTCATTCGGCCTGGCGGATGTCTCAAGGATTGCGGGCCCCTTGGAATTGTTTCGCGTCACCCTGCGCTTTGCGCCGCTTCCGGTGAGTGATTCAAGCGTTGCTCTTCTTGAAACCGCAAAAGATATCGTCACCAGCGTCAAAGGTTCGCTTCAAAATATTCTCCGATATGAACGGGAACGCCTGACCAGCCAGGTCGAGGGACTGGCGGAAATGCGGCGAGGTTCTGCCCTGCGCGACCATATTGAACGCGTTGATAGGGCGATCGACACAGTTTCGGTATCTGTGCCAGGGGCAAGCCCCGACCAGGTTCGGCAATGGAAGGCGATGTTTAACCGCACTAAATCTGTGATCGAATCCGACGCGGTCTATACCGTGCAGAGGTTCATAGCAGAGGTCAGTGATCTAAAGGAAGCCGGCAAGGTGATTTCGCTCAAAGGTGCGGCTGAGGCGCCGTCACGCGATCTGGCACAATTCAAGGACCTGGCGTCCCTCGGTGAAACCGTCATCGGTGAACTGCTGGAGCACGTCCGCGATAAGTTGAATGCCAAGGCGGGGGCAGCCTCACTTACCGATATTCGCGCGATGGGCGGTGCCCTGGTTGATCTCAGCAACGATCAAAAGGCAGAACCCCTATGAGCGACGCGCTTGAGGAGTTGGAACAATTGCTGCCATCGATACCGGCGGCGGTGGAGCGACAGAGGATCGGTGCGCAACTCGATCGAGTAAACGCCAAGCTCAGCGATTTCTCGAACGTTACGGCTAGATTCACTGTCGTTGGTAAAGTTGCTGCGCTCATCGACTTCTACGACGAGAACTTTTCAGAGATGAAAGAGGCAGCGCTTGATGCCGGACGACAGCTGTGTGGGGCTGCCGACGAAACTACGCTCGACCTTGCGGGACGCAGCTATGACGACTTTAAAACTGCGATTTCTGCTGCCGAGAGATCGATCCGCTATCAATGGCGTACAGTAGTCACCAACGATTACAAACCAATTGCCATTGTCGGCACCTTGTTGCAGAGATTTGGAGATACGCTCGAGATCGGCAGGGAGATGGTGGCGCTTGCGGGACGCGCCGATCGCTCAACAGCGCTATCCATGGCCGACCTGCCGGCCGAGATCGCGTCTCTTTCCAACGATCGTTCCAACCTCGAGGCTGAAAAGGCAAGTATGACGAAGAACGGTGAGGTTGACGATTTTCTGACCAAGCTTGCTGCAGGCAAAGCAACCCTGAGTTCCGTAACCCCGTCAGTCTATTCCTGGCTTCGCGAGCACGACGCGCTCGAGCAAATGGCGGTTTTCGCACGATAGCCGCGGGTTTGGCGCAGCATCATTCCTCCAAACAGACAAAACGGCTGAGTAATGAGCGGCTCGTCAAAGACTGAACCAGGGAATCACCCATTAGGTCGCTGGACTGATGAACGCATGCCCTGCATCCATCGACGCACATTTTCATTCCCAGTCTCAATACCTGGTCGGCCAGCCGACTGGTAGGGCTTAGACTGCCCTCCATCGTGGCATCTTCGACTTGCTCGTAAGCGCTTAACAGACGGCCGGTAACGCTGGAGCGGTCTCCAACCGCCGCTTGGACGACGTAACTGGCCAATTCCCACATGGACGGGAAGCGTCCAAATGTCTGCCGCAGCGCCATCTCTTGAGCTCGAACTGCCATCGCGACGTCATAGATTGCGAAAACCTCCGAGCCGATGATCTCCTGGTCGAACAGCATGCGTTGAACAGTCGGCGGCATCGGGCCGTCATGCACCCCGATGGCTGCTGCAATGGCCGAAAGCACTTGTTTGTCAGCCCGATCGGCATCGCGCCATTCTAAATGGTTTACTTGGCGCTCAAAGAACTGGTCGACGATCGAATCTGCATCTGCGTTAGGGCACTCATGGATGAGACCCGTCCGCCAGAGTTCTTCGAAGTCTCCGCTGTTTTCGACGAACGAACGGGTCGTTCCGTCCCCGTGGGACGCAAGCTCGCAGACGGTGATCTCTGCTTTCTCGGCTGCGATAAACTGGACCGGCAACCGCGTGTGAAACATCAACTGATCAGGGTCACCGCCACTCGCTCTGGCAAAAGCCTCTTTCAACCGGATCGCCATACTGTGAACTACGCAACTCTTGAGGTATCGTCTCAGCAAGGCCTGGTCGCTCACCGCACTGATCGATTGTGCAAGGAGCGGCTGGAACCTCTTGTCACCCATGGCCGCGGCGACTTCCGCCACTCGATCCGCCGTCAGCAGCGGATGCTCGCTCAAAATCTCTGCACGGATGTTCTCGAAAACGACCGAAAGATCTCTCGGTGACCAGAATTTCAGGAGTGCGGACAATTCCTTGCGAAGCTTGTCAGATGCAACGGCACTGAAAATCAATTCGGCGGCACGATTGGCCTGGTAAGCATTGACACCAAACGACAGCGCCCGGCTTTCGATCATGTAGCGGGCCATCTGAGATCCGTGCCAGCGGAGCAATGCTGTATCGGTATTAAATTCACTCAGAGTTTGATCGATCGTCTTCTCGAGAGTGTCGTTGTTAAGCCTGAAAGTTACTCCCTCCGGATGAATATGGAAGCCATGTAAGACAGGCTCCGTTTTCCCCGGCACTGTAAAAAACTGAGTAATCGACAAGGGCGTTGTCTTCGGATCGGCCACGCGTACCTCGGCGTCGGCGCCCCAGAAGACTTTCGCAACCGCGATGCCGGTTGCGGCCTTACTCGTGCTGCTGCCAAGGTGGGCGTCCATCTGCTCGATCCATGGCGAGAGAACTTTTCCTCCGAACGTCGATCTTTTGGTCGGGTCGGTCTTGAGGATTGGAAATCCGCGAAGAGATCCGCGCGCGCCATGTTCCACACGCGTAGCAATCGGCGCGCCATCCGAGGCAGTTGCCACCGCACCTCCCTGCATAATCCACTCGGAGCGCCATGAGGCCCCTCGCATTTTTCCGAGGCGACGCAAAGTGATCTGCCTTGGACGCATGTATAATGGCTGTAAGCCGGGCAGCGTCGAAGATACGTCGTCTGGCAGATAATGAGCAGCGTCGGGTAGAGAGGTTAGCGTATCCGGATGATAATCCGCGGCGTCGAACCACGGTTCTGTACCTTCAACGGGAGGTCGCCAGAATACATCCATCCCATCGTATCTGCGGGTCCCATTTCCAGGCGCAAGCGACTGCATGGCGAGGGAGATATCATGGCGCTCGCCCACGGGTTTTCCGTCGGTGAAGAGCCTCAACTGCGGCCCGTCACCGGTCTCAAAAAGGACGCTTGGAATCCAGTCGCACTGCTCGCGAAACTCTTTCGCGAACCGTATGCGTCCGACCTCATGCATGTTTCCGATCACCTTGTCCCAGAAATGACGAGCACTGTTCGCTTCGAACTGCAGCCATGGTTCTGGTCCGAATGCAGCTTCGACGAGCGTTTCTGCTTGTCGGATGGCGTCATTCGCAGGTCGAAGATAGGAAATAGAACCGCCGCTGGCCCGTTCGTAGATAGCAAAGGCGTCCAGCATCGTTGCAACGATCTGCCCTCTGCGCACGAAATAGTTCAAGGGGTTGAGCGGTGTGTGAAGTGCTCTGGGCTCCAGCATCGTCCTTGGCTGGCGAAACCACCAGGAGTCCCGGCTAGAATAGATCGACAGGGTTACCCCAGTGACGGGGCGGTCGTCCGAACCGCGTCCGCCGCGACCCTTGCGTTGGATGAAACTAGCAAGACTGGATGGCGCATAGTGCTGGTAGACCATCGTGATATCGGGGTCATCGTAGCCAACCTCAAGCGACGAGGTGGCAAAAAGGATATCGGCGGTCTTGATTGTCTCCTCGACAGCCCCCTTCGCCCCTGCGTGGATCGGTTGGCGAGCAACCGCAAGCGGGCCATCCAAGCGCCGAGGTCCTCTCGCGGTCCATTGCGCCTGATCCGTCGCCGCGAAATGCCAGCACTCGCCATTGCGGAACGCGTCGCATCCATATGGTTCGCGACAGCAAGCTGCCCGCTCTGCACCCGAGACCGGCTCGTTGTCGTAGCGAGAAGTCCGCAACGATGGCAGACTGTTATCTTCCGCATCCATGAAGGCGCTGTGCAGGCGGCGTAGCTTATCGATCGAGTCAAGAAAGACAAGGCTTCGAAATCCACCATGCTTTCCCGTCCGTCTACGCATGCCGTGTGATAGGCACATGATCGTCTGGATCGATGTCGATGCGCCGGCTACGTCGTGTCCGCGGGATTCGACCTCAGGCTGGACGAAGTAGAAGTATTCGCGACCGCGTGGATTGACCTCCTTTTCCTCATCAGAAGGGGCAATCAGTTCTGCCGTCTCTCTCCCAATTAGATCGCCCCAGACCTTCGCAGGATCGCCCAAAGTCGCACTCATCCCAATCATCAGCATTGGTGACGATTTCGGCCGCTGAACCCGCGCGGCCAGCCTGCGAAAGGTATAACCGACCTGGGCGCCATGAATATGCGAATACAAATGGATTTCGTCGGCCACCAGAGCCCTGGGCGGCGCAAAATGCGTGTCGTCGCCGAAGATCCGTCCTGCTCTTGGATCCTGCATCCACTGGTGCAACGAGTCCGTGGTCGGTAGAAAAAAGGCCGGTGGATTTGTCCGCAATTGCACTTTCGAGCCTACCCAGCCGTTATATTCGAATTCACATTCGACGCAGACGAGACGATCAAGTCCTTGATGGCCGCGCCCGGCATGCAGATGAAGGTTCTTTCCACACTCTGGGCACTTGAAGAACGGAAATAGGAAATGACCGGCACCAAGTTCTTTCCAGCCAGCGTCCAGATCCCATTCCTTAAGCTGCGAAAAATCCTCCGGCACCCCACCCAACTGCAAGCCGGCGCTCAAAACCGGCATGCCGTCTTGCGCAGAGTAAAGTGCCAGATAGCGCACCAATCGCTGCGCTTGGTTGGTGGCCAGTCTAATTCGGGGATAGGCTAGAATTGCCCGCGTTCCACGGATGCCACTCAAGGCGTCGGCGCCAGCAGCCGAGATCAACGGGAGGATCGCTGCTTCCGTCTTGCCTGAGCCGGTATCGGCGGCGATTACGCACGTCTCGAAGTCAGATCGCCCCTGCCAAGCGCTCGTGATCGTCTCAAGGCTGCGACGCTGAAATCCGGCAAGCTTTGCCCTGCATCCCCATAGGCCCGCAAGCGCTTGTTCGAGCGCTTGGAGAGAGGCTGCATATTGCGGCGACGCCGTTGACGTAAGTGGCGGGAAGACGTCGGCAATCGCTTCCGTCTGCCGCGGCTTGTTTCGATCGCGCAATTCGACTTTCAAACTGCGAACCAGATAGGGACGCCTCGTCGCATCGCCTTTGGCAAAACGCTGTTTGACGTAACGGATTTCCCGCGCGAGTTCTGCCATCCGACTGCGAATACGCCCATCGGCGGCAACCATAAGCCATCCGTTTGCCAATAGACGTGACACAGCTTCTGCGACCTGCGACCGAGGCTTGCCCATTTGCTCGGCCAGCATAGCCGTCGACGACCACCCTTCGACAACGCCAAAATTGATGCGGCCCGCCTCCAACGTTTCTAGCGTATTCAACGCCTCGAAGTCGGCGTCCGAGAGATCAGGCGGATCATCGAGAGGCTCATCGACGGCCTGATCGTCGGTTTGTGGCCATTCGACCGTCAGACCATGGCTGACCGTGCCATAAACCACGTGTCCCTCGTCTGCGAGCCGATCGATCGTTGGCTTTAATCGATCACGCCCGGTATCATCGATCCATGCGAAACTTTGGCGAACAATCTCATATAGCGGCGCCAACGCACCTTTTCGGCATTCGCGGATGACGTTCGGCAGTGCCTTCACAACCGCAGCATAGTCGACGGAGAGCTTCGGTTGGCGAGGATCGATCGGTCGCGCTGTCCAAAACGGGGTCCGCGGTCCGCGTTGCTGGCGGAGTTCAGCAAACCCTAAGGTATGGAGTTGGGAGAGGCCGGGCATTAGGCTCTCGCGCGTTGCAAGCGCCGCCTTCAACTCTGTCTCRGTAGCGGAGGAATATTTTGAGCGCAGCGAAACCCGGGTTATCGCTTCCAGCAAGCGTGAAAGTTCTACTGAAAGGACAGGCTCCTCACCAACGTTGGCTTGAACATCGTCGAGGGCAGCGAGTGGGCTTTCCGGCATGAAGCCACGGCGTCGAACCTCGACAATCGCTGCTGAACCTCCATCTTCTCCGAAGCGCAACCGCGCGACCGGTGTCGTATCGAAAACGAACTCGCGCAGAATTTCCGCCTTGTCTACTTGCTCTTGGTCATGCGGTACGGCCTGTAGAAGACTTTTGCTAATGAGGACGACCAGCTTCGTCTTCGCCCGGGTAATTCCGACATTCAGACGCTCCGATGAGAAGATGAAGTCGGCCTCCGCCGTAGCGAACTCGCTATCAGCAACGCAATATGAAAACAGGACGACATCCCGTTCCTTGCCTTGGATCCGATCAACGGTTTCTACGAACGCGTTAGAGCGCAAGTCGGCTCTCAGTAGATTGCGGATTGTCGAATTCTGGGCGCGATGGGGGCTGCAGATCGCGAGGTTTGATGACCAAAAGGCGCTCGAAACGCCCTTGTCATCCTTGGCTCCATCTATCCGATCTGCGAGTTTTGCTGCCAAGCCGGCAACAATTCGTGCCTCAAATGGATTGGATGTTGCCGCTGTTGGTCCCTCGTATAGGAGGACAGTAACTGGGTAGTCCGGATCGAGAACGGCTTCTTCCCAAGACTCCAGGCTATCCCTCCAGTTCGAAACCAGCGCCAACCGACTGTCCGGATTCGATGAACGGTAGACTCCAGGATAGAATTTCTTCTCGGGGAATGACGCCAGCGGCTGATTGAGCCGGAACGTCTCGTCTAGCGCATATTCAGGAAGGCCAGCCGATTTAAGGAGGGCGTAGAGGGAGCCGCCCAATTGACGTTCTCCCATTGAGATTTCTCTGCCGGCCCGGATCGGCGGCAGTTGTCGATCGTCTCCGGCGATGATAAGGCGACCGCCTTCGCGAAGACCCCCCATTGCCATCAGGCCATGAGAGACAACCATCTGCGACGCTTCATCGACGCAGACAAGATCAAACAGATCCGAGGTGAAGCCGTCGCCCGCGCCACTTTCTCCAAGAAGTCGGTAAAGCGACCAGACCGACCCGCCCGCCACCACTGCCTCCTGGTCCAGGTCAGCGAGCGCGGCTTCTGCACCTTTTCTACCCGGGATCGCCCTATGTTGAATGAGAGGGTCAAGGCCGTTCGACGGCGCGGTTCCAAGAAAATGCGTCTGGAAGAGTCCCGCGCAGTGGCGCGCACTTCCTCGAGCCACGCTGTCGATGACATTGCCGATCGCATTGCGCGTGAAGGCGGTAACGAAGACACGAGCGCGCATTTCTCGGCGCCTTCGTGCCTGAATGTAGCCGAGGATCAGCCAGGCCAGAAGATGCGTCTTGCCCGTCCCCGGCGGCCCCAAGATCAGGCCAGCGCGTTGCTTCGCCAAACCGAGCCAAGCGGAAATCTGCGCCGATGTCAGCGGATGGTCGTGATGACGGGCCAGACCAGGGACTGCAAAGTCGTTTAAGGCCTCGCGCCAGACATCAGGATCGTCAGACAAATCGCCAAAAGCCGAAGGGTCCCGTAGGAATTCGAGAATCTGGTTGCGGATGGTCATGCCGAGAGTTCCCGTCCGAGATAGCTGATGAAGGATGCGGCACGCTGGCTGTTCACGTCGAAAAACGCCCTATCGATAAACCAGCCATCGTCTGCGGTGCGATCTAGGAGCGCCTGAAAGGTAAGGCTGTCGAGAACTTGCTTCCGGACCTCAACGCAGATTTGATTCGAGGGAAGAGGTGGATCGAGATCAACGATCCGGCAGGCAATGTCCTGCCACAGCGACGGATTAAGGCGAAGGTCTGGGGTATCATCATGCAGTATGAGATCCATATCGCCCGAGGACAGTTCCGCCTCGCGACTTTCGCTGGGTACTTTGAAAATGAACCGGCGGCTCCCCCATTGGCTGCCCTTGAAGTCCCTGTCCCGGCTGATCTTCGCCAAACTGCGACCGGCGTCGCGCCGACGTTGAAATGGTTTTGCTAGGTTGACGAGGGATTCTAGAAGACCGGCGCGGTTTTCAAGGAGTTCGCATGCCAGCAAAATGTCCAAGTCGATCGCATTTAGAGGGTCGAAACTCGCCTGAAAGCGAAAGGGGCGCTTCGCTAAGCGGAGCAATGGAATTCCTTTCTCAGTAGCACTGTGGTTCTCTTCGACAAGCCAAGAGATTAATCCCTGCATCGCTATCAATCGCGCATCGACGTCCTTTGCAATGCTCTCACGAGACTGCGCTTTGGCGGCGTTTTCCCGCAATCCGCGGATGACCTCGATAGACAAAAGGGAGGAAAACGGTCGTTCGAACTCGGCACTAGGTCTATATGCATTCGCGCCGGGTCCCAGAACGGCTTGGCTAACTTGGCGAAGGTCGTAGGCGACCGCGACGGGAAGTGCAAACAGCTGCTCAATGACACTTCGCAGAGCGGTTGCCGGAAGATGATGCATGCCCCGAAACTCGGGTTCTGGGACAACGTCTTCGGGGGGGAACAGACGCACCAAGTGCAGAAGGCCATTTCTGATCGCATCGCTGTCGAGGTGGCGGCCAATTGCCGCCTGTAGATTGATCGCTTCGGATGGTTCGTAGAGGAAAATGTGTGCGAAAAGAGGTTCGGCCTGGCTGCGGCCTTCGTCGATCGCCAAGTTGTGATCGTCGATCTGGCCCAGATCCATTATGAGTTCGCTGAGCACGACGATAAGGGCGTCGCGTTCGTCGTCCAAAATACCTGTTTTTGGCACGACGATGGAAGGTGGCCGGACAGGCTTACCGTTCTCGATCCGGGCGTAGCCCAAGGCAGCAATGCGGTCATCGACGGGATCGTGATCGACGCTGATGAGAAGCGCACAATCAATCTTTGYCGGCATCAAGTAGGTATGTTCGTCCTCGGTTCGCAGAATCGCCTCGGCAGCCAGTGATTTTGCTCTGGTCACCAGCAGTGGTGCACGCTTGCTGAGCGACCAGCTCAGACCTGGCATCCTTCCGAGCCCTTCCGCCGATGCTAATTGTCCTACATTGAAGACGCCGCGTTTGTTGAGTGTGCGCTTGGCTTCATGCGTCAGGCCGGCGACAGCCGACACGTCACGGGAGGACCGGACCCGCTCGGGTCCGATAGACCGCCGACAGTGCTCTAGAAAACTGCACTGTTCGCATTTGAAATAAATGTGGAAAAACGTCTCATCGATGCCATCCCCCAGCTTCTTTCTCGCGATGTCGGGGAGGACATTGGCGCAAAAGTCATCAACAAGCCGAAGATAGGGTGTAAGCGCAAAACGATCGACGTCATATTCCGTCGATTCTGCCGTCGCGTGATCTGCAATGCGCCATATCTCGCCTTGATCGCTTACCATGAGGTTTGGATGGTTCATTTCGCGAATGACTTCTTCCAGCACCCGAACGTAAAATGCGACCTGAGCTTTGTGAAAAGGCGTGGCGCGACGTGTGGCTTTGATGTCGATGATCGTCAGTTCGCTTGACCCCGGCCGCGACGCCGATGGATTTATGCGAAGCAGGTCAGCGATATTGCGATTGAGGAAAAGACCGCTGTCTTGAAGGAACGGAGGGGTGTTCCGCGGAAATAGGTTCACCTGCGCCGCATACCGCTCTGGTCGTTGTCCCTTCAAAAATGCCGCGGTGAGGCTCTCTGACAGGGCTCTTTCATCCCGTCTAGGCTTCAGGACCAAAGCACCCAGGGCATCGACAATACCATCTTCAAATTTTTTGCCGAGGATCGCCCACGACTGCTCCCTTACGTCTTTGACAACTGGGATGCTGGCGAGTTCCTCGTCGCTCGACAATTCATATCGGACCTTCCGCTCGCATCGGTACTGGAACCAAGATTTGACAGTTGTTGCGCTGAAACCCTTTGCCATTCTCAACCCGTGCTTGCGATTCGAAGTTCGAGTCAGACGATGACGGTGAGAACGGTGGAGCGCAAGCGTTTGATTTTGTTGCCGGTTGAACGTCTAGCAAGATGGGAAAACAACTGTCAGTGGTATATCGTAAAATGCAAGAAGTATCCCTGCGTCAGCGATTAGTTTATTGTTATAGGGACTACGCACGAATATACCGGTCGACCACACAAGTGATCCGGTTCGATTCTTGGATGAACCGGTGTTCGACGGAAAGAATGCCGGTTATAAATATAAGAGGGCCGGTCGCCCAAAATGCGTAGCGATAGTTGGAGTGATCGGACAACGAGAGAGGCCCAGCACCAGGGCCCCTGTACTCGGTCCGCAAAATGTGAGTCAGTGAAGGAACCCCGATATCATGGCGATTCAGATTCCCGTCGTTAAGGGAAAGACGCTCTCGACCGAATACTGGTTGGGAAGCTTGTCGTTTTCGGCGATTTCAAAATATGTGAAACTTCCGGAAAATACCGACTGGGATCACGTGTTTGGCGGAAAGGGCGGACAGGAGGCGCAGCGAAAACTCGCCAAGACGCGCGTGACCAATGAAATTGTCCCCTATCTTCTCAATAGCGATGACGCCTTCTTTTCATCCCTGGCACTGATCCTTGTTCCTTCAACCGGAAAGCCTCTTAGGGAAGGCTCGGACTACAAGTTTATTCCGACCGCCGCAGATGGCAAAATCGGCATGCTCGAAATTGACGAAAGTGTCGATATGTTCCCAGCAGACGGACAACACCGTGCGGCGGCAATCATCAACGCGGTCAAACAAGACCGCGGTAGGATGACATCTCAAGAAGTTCCTGTCGTCCTCTTGCCCTACGTTAACAAGGAGAAGTTGCGACAGCATTTCAGCGACCTCAATCTTAACGCGAAGCCGGTTTCTCAATCAATGGGCTATGCTTTCGAAAGCCGCGATCCGGTCGTTGTCCTCACCAAGCGGATCATGAGGGATGTGCCGCTATTCGAAAAGCGTGTGAACGAACTTTCGAATTCCCTAGCTAAAAAGTCTCCTGATGTCATTACGATGGGGACTTTGGTGCAGGCTCACCATATTCTTTTGGAGGCGCTTTACGGGTCGAAATATAAGGAGAAAAGCGACATTACCGATCTTCGGCAAGTCGATCCGGCTGATGAACGCGTTGGTATTGTAGCGAAGAAGCTCCGCGACGTCTGGGAGGTCGTCATCGACAATATCCCAGAGTGGGACCTGCTGATGAAAGGCAAGGTCTCGGCTCGCCAACTGCGAGAAGGGGACCCAGCCAACGGCACGGCAGGATATGTCTTCGCTTTCGGCCTAGGCTGGCAGGCGATCGCGACAGTTGCCGCCGCTCTTATTAAGGACGAACGCGACGATTGGTCGGAGGGCTTGGCACATTGCCTGCGAGCTGTTGACTGGAACAAGGGAGGGCATTGGCACGGTGTTGCGATGATCGGTGACCGCGTAAATAACACCGGCCCCGGTATCAAAGCTACTGCTGGTTATATCCTGAGTATGGGCGGTCTTGCCGCTGGAGACGGCGGTATCGTCAGCGCTGCACTTCAGGATCCGAATTAAGTCCGTTGAACGATCAACAACTGAGGGGGCCGCCACGGCCGTCCCATTTCCGTGGTCGGAGCAGATGTCATAGCGCACGTTACGACAACAAGCATCATCCTGAGGAGGCCGCAATAGATCGCATAAAACTGCTTCTCGTTGCGCTAGATGATCCGGCTTCCTGACGACGTTCACAGGCGATCGTGGCTGCTGTCCTGCGGGGTGTCATTCTCCCGACTGACGAGAAAGGCGGTAGCGGCATCGAAAGACTGTGCGCGGAAGGTTGGCTGAACTTTGGCTTCAATTTCCCACTTTGGCTGAAATTTGCCGGGAACAAAGATGCTCTGGATACCAGCCTTATTTGCAGGGTCAATGTCGCGAGTGAGTTGATCGCCAATGACATAGATGGACTGTTTTGGCTTGGTCAAAGTCTTAACACGAGCGAACATTCTTTCCGTCTTTGGGGCCTCAAAAACGCGATCAATATAAGCATTGAGTTGGTGATATTCCACGCTACGCAAAATTCTGCGCCGGCTCCCTTCGGTGAAAACGACCATAGTTGCGCCAATCGAGGCGAGCTCGCGCAAACCAGTCATGACGCCCTTGAGCAGTTTGGGTTGTTTTGAAATATCTTCTAGGAAATCGTGTTCAATTTCTGAGACAATCTGACGCTCTATTCCAGAGTATGCAGCATCGTTCCAAGCCCGGCGGACGGCTTCCCTCAGAGGTACGCCCCGCAATCCATAAGCCAAGGCATCGATCAGCAAACGAGGCGGATATCGGAGCCCGAGGTGGTGTTGTTCAGCAATATCTTGATCGAAGCCCCGAACGAAGGCGAGACGATCATCGGTCGAAGCGGTTAGCTTCACCTCTTTTTCGACCGCGTCCAGTATCCGCAACTGAGCCTCGGCAAACACGCCGTCCGTATCCCAGAGTGTATTGTCTGCGTCGATCAGCACCAAAGGCCCGGAGCCACGTGGGCTAGCGAGTTTTATTGCACCGTTTTCCAGACGCCTCTGCGAAACCATCTGTGCCACCAATGATACATGTGCTTGACGTCGGAGTGACGATCGCGCGAATCATGGGATTAGACTCCTTTTTTACCGCCGGTACAAAGGCAAATGCACCGGCAATGAGCACAAGCCACAGTAGCAACGCCTTGATCGCCCAGGATTGCAGGCGCTGGGCAGGCTCTAAAAATCGCATTTTGTCTGCAACTTTCGCCGCGACAAGATAGGACTCGATTATATAGTTCCGCAAATAATCGACTTTGAGGTCGCCTTTGAGCTTTGATGAATCTAAAGGATCTAAGAAAGCCTTCCCCCATCGGTCCGGCTGAGTCCGAGAGATCGACATGTAGAATAGTAGTGATTTCGGGCGTAAGTCCTCAGCCGCCTCTTTAGGATAGCGAAACCTTGCGCGAATGGCGTGGAAGGTCACCAGCGCGCCCGAGACCGCCAAAAGGGTGAATATGGCGAATACGACATAGCAGATGATGACAAACAGGCTGACTGTGGTGCTTGAAGCGTCCGTCCAGGAGAGGTGCGCAATAGGATAGCCGTCAGCTAGGCGATTGAAGAGTAGACCGGAAAAGGCTGACATAAATGTCAGTATGGTAAGAAGCCTTGTCGCTTTCCCATCCTGATACTCGGTTTGCGACGTCACCTCGTCGAGCGACTGGCGAGCCAGTTTCATCGCATCGTCGAGATCGTCTTTCTTCAGGGTCGGAGATAGGAGTTTTATCTCGTTGGCCATCCTTGTGATGGCGAGTTGAGCATCGAGCGCAATGAGCTCGCCTTTGTCGTTTTCTACCCGAGGGAAGAACGAAATTTCGACATCTGTAAGGGACTGCCAGATAGCCCGAAAGATGCCAAGTTCCTCTACCTTCGTTGTCATGCCGCAATCAATCCCAGTCGTTGGTCACGGTTACGAATCCAAAACAGCACCGGGAGCGCCGCTATCGCCATGATGGCCTTCCCAACAACTTGCCCGGCGAGGAAGTCCAGCGAACCGAATGCCAACCACAAGAACATCACGCTGTCGACGATGAGACCGGCGATGCTGCTAACGAACGCTGCTTTGACCAAGCCTTTCTTCTGCAGTGGTGTGAATACGAACAGATCGACAATTTCCGAGGCTAAGAAAGCGCTGGCAGAGGCCAAGGCCAAGGTCGGTGCAGTGAAGGTCGTCGACAGGAACGCGCCGACGATAATCGCGCCGATCGCCCACAAGAGCCCAAGGCGGCGTTGAACCAGATCGCGTAAAACAAGCGCAAGCCCGACCAGCAGGACCCCGCTCGGTGCCGTCAAGCCGAAGCCGACAGGGATGAGGCAGGGTCCCTCTGGCACACAAACCGTGCCGACATGATCGATCATATAATTGGCGAGTGGGATGCAGGCGGCAAAGCCAGCCAGAAAGATCCCGCCCTCAATCCACTGCCTGTTGCGCGTCGTCATCCCGCCTCTCCTTGTCACACTTCTTCGGCGACGAATTTTTCGTAGCCTTTTGCCCGCAGCTCACAGGCCGGGCATGTGCCACAGCCATAACCCCAATCATGAAACTCGCCCCGCACGCCGAGATAGCACGTGTGGCTATCTTTCACGATGATATCCACCAGCGGCGGGCCGCCTAAATCCTTGGCCAGTTGCCAGGTTTGCGCTTTGTCGATCCACATCAACGGCGTGTCGAGGACGAACCGTTTTTCCATTCCGATGTTGAGGGCGACTTGGAGGGCCTTGATCGTATCGTCACGGCAGTCGGGATAGCCGGAATAATCCGTCTCGCACATTCCCCCGACGATATGCTTTACGCCGCGCCGATAGGCCAAGGCCGCCGCAAACGTCAGAAATATCAAGTTGCGGCCCGGCACGAACGTGTTTGGAAGGCCGGATTTGGACATCTCGATCTGCATGCCGCTGGTCAGCGCCGTATCCGAAATCTCACCGAGCGCGGCGAGCGATATCGTGTGATCATCTCCAAGACGATCTGCCCATACAGGATCGAGCGCGGTCATTCTCGCGCGCAACGTGTCTCGGCATTCGAGTTCGATCCGATGGCGTTGACCATAATCGAAACCAACGGTCTCCACGCGTTCGAAGCGGTTGAGCGCCCAGGCCAAGCAGGTCGTTGAATCTTGGCCGCCCGAAAATAGTACCAGCGCAGTCGTCGACATTGCCCGATTCCTTTTAATTGCCTTCAAATTCCGCCCAGCAGGATGGCGTTTCGAATACCTTCACGGAATTCAACTCGTTGAGTAGCGGCTTGACCTTCTGCCAAATCCAGACAGCGATATTCTCCGCCGTCGGGTTTTCGAGGCCGTCGATATCGTTGAGTGTATGATGATCGAGGCTTTCGAGAACCGGCCCGAAAACTTTCTCCACATCAAAGAAGTCGATCACAAAACCGGTTTGTGGATCGACGGCGCCTTTTAGCTGCAGTTCGACCCGGTACGAGTGCCCGTGCATGCGATGGCATTTGTGCGTTGGGGGCACATTCGGAAGTCTATGGGCAGCCTCAAATGTAAATGCTTGCGTGATTTTCATGGGATCCCGATCATTTTGTGTGTCTGCAAGCTGAGCCGCCAGCGGGGGTTTTCAAGACAAAATGCCGTCACGGCCGCGATATTCTCGATTTGATCTGGCCCGTCCATCGGCTGCAGGAAGTAATGCTCGAAGGAAACGTCGGGGAGATCGTCCGGAAGCAGCCGCGCCTGCGGATAAACCAGCTTCAGTTCGCTGCCGGATTTGAGATTGAATGGCGCGCCGGCTTTTGGACTGACGCAGATCCAATCGATGCCCTTTGGCGGTTCGATTGTTCCATTCGTCTCGATGGCGATCTCGAAACCGTGTTCGTGGACCGCCGCAATCAGCGCGTCATCGATTTGTAGAAGCGGTTCTCCACCGGTGAAGACGACATAGCGCCTGCTCTCAACGCTCCCCCATGTCCGAGCGATCGCCGAAGCAAGCTCGACGGCATCGCGAAACTTACCGCCGCCTTCGCCATCTGTCCCGATGAAGTCTGTATCGCAGAACTGGCACACCGCCTTATGCCGGTCTTCCTCGCGGCCGGTCCAAAGATTGCAACCAGCAAAACGGCAAAACACCGCGGCGCGGCCAGCTTGGGCACCTTCCCCCTGGAGTGTCTTGAATAACTCCTTGACAGAATAGGTCATGATAGGCCCACCAGTTTTTGCGGAACAGTCTCGGATGCATCGGTCGCCTGGCTACGGCGGCGCTTGATATCAGCTCGAACAATGCCAACTAGGTACTGTGCAAGCGTGACGATGTCGCGATTGACGTTCTGAACAGACTTCCAGTTGCGCTTGTCGTTTTCGCCGAAGTTCCATTCCCCCGACGTCCAAGCTGTATTGTCGATCAGGCAGGCGAGGCCCTTGGAAAACTCATCTGACGTTCTTGCCCCGTCGAGCAACGCCAACAGTTCCATGACATAGCCAAGCGCCATGATCCCTGCGCCGTGCACAAGACGAGATGTCTTCGGTGTGTGATCGACCCATTCTTTGCGGAAAACGTATTGCACAGCGCCATAGAAATCGCTGATCAGCTTGAAGCAAAGATCGGCGCCGTCGGGCTCGCGAATGAGCTCCCGCATAACGCCATCGCTCAGCGAATTGATGATTACACGCTGGATCGCGGTGTCCCTGATAAATCCGGTTGGGTTGGTATGCTGATACACCTGTCCTTTTAGCAGCGACTTTGCGTCGTAGTTCAAGCGCGCTGCGATCTCTGCAGCGACTGAACGGTCGCCAAGGCGACGCGGTAGGCCGGTGACGGTCGGCAGCAGTTCATAAATCAGCGACTTCGGCAGAGGCCGTGTGTTGTTAATCAACACGAACTGGCGGCGGAGTTCTTCGTCGTCGCGGCAGATGATTGCAGACACGAAAACTTGGAAATCTTTCTCGTGGACCTGCCCCAGTGCAGTGAGCCGTTGCTGGCCGTCGACTACCATGCCGGGTGCACCGCCGGCGATGTCGATTTCAACCGTGCAGCGTCCGTCGGCGCTTTGATCGAACACCTGGACGCTGTTTGTGAAAGCAACGACGATCGGGTTCGGCAAAATTGCTTCCGGCTTTTCCAGATAATCACGGATCTCACGAATATGGCCGGCGATCTGCGGACGCTGAAAACCGCTCAGTGCACCTGCGTCATCGCGTGCAACCCGCTCGATAACAGCAAACCTCTGAAGATCAGACGCTAGCGCTGCAAATGAAAGGACTGTGTGCGCTTCGCTCTGTCTGGCTCTGATCGCTTGGAACTTCAATTTTGTCATTTCGGCCACTATTACTTGGGAGTTGGTCGACCAGGGCATCATAGACGCCCAGATTGTGAATGCCGCGCCGCTTGTTGCGATTGCTCGCTCGAAAGATCACTACTTCGATCGAAAGCGACGAACAAATGGGGCAGTTGCACCGCTTCCAGGGCCTGTCGCGAAGCGTTCGCTCATAGCGATCGCGAAGGTCCTTGACTGCCTTGGCGCCGGGTAATTCGTCGATCGTCGTCCCCATGACTGCGGGCGTGGCGTAGGCTAGGACGCTGTCGAGCGTCTCTTCCAGTTGCGCTTCGCCCTTATCGTAGGAGCGCAGGGCCGCGAGCGCGGTTTTCTCCATGGAAACGAGGCGCTCCTGGTTGAGCGACCCGCGCTTTGCAAGGCGCTGCAGCTTCGGGTTCTCGAGCGCCTGAGGCACGCGGATGGCTGTGTAATATTCGAGTTTACCGGTCTTGGTCGGAAGGAAGTAGTTTGCCTTCGCATCCTTGAATGCGCGGATTAACGGCGACGTCGTGTCGAAGCTGGTGATGTTAAAAGAGCCAAAGGTATGGATCTCATCAGCTTTTGCAAAGCCTAGAATATGAAGGCGGGTACTTTGCGGAATGGCATCTCGGATCGCGACCAGGCAGGATTTGATCTGTGCCGCTTTCAGCGGAACGGTGCCGCCGAGTGCCAGATAATCGTAGCCCATCGCCACCAGACGGCGCGCGCTCTCGGCCATGCTGCCAGGGGACCAGCCCTGGATGACGCCCATCGGAGTGAAGCGGCTTGACATATGCTGCGTTGCCGTCCGAAAGGCGGCCGCGTTCTCAAGCGTGATCTCAAATCGCCGGCGTGCTTCTTCAGTGCCGCCTTCAAAACCAGTCAGGCTCTCGTCGAAGTCGAAAATGATATGGTCAACCGAGCAGCCGTGGGTAAACCGCGCATCGTCATAAAATTCTGCCGTGTCCTCGGGCGTGTAGGGAGGCCTATCTTCCTTATGATATGTAAACGCGCCGCAATCGCCAAAAATGGGCAGATGTTCAAATGCTGGCTTGTCGAGGCGGAGAAACTCCCGCGCACCCACTCGGCGGAAGCGCATTGACTGTGCTTCCGTATATTTTCCGCCAACTGCTGCACCGCCAACGATCCCGCGCGAAACGAGCATGCCTTTGTATGGGGCATATCCCATGATTTCGTGCGGATAAGCGTCATCCCAGTAAGGCGTGCGGCCCTCCGAATAGCGGTCCCGGAGAAAGTCGTAACCGGGGTCGACGTGATCGAGACTGTCGGCAAAAATGAACTTCATCGCGTCGGCCTCGATAGCTTACGGTCGAGTTGCATCAGGTGCTCGGCAAGCAGTCGGTTGTGCTGCGGCGTACCCTGGATCTCATTCCACTGAAGGCCAAGCCCCTCCCAAGTTCCTTCCGTCCAAGCGCAAAGTGGCGCGATCCGGTGCAACGCCTCCCTGACTTCGGCTTCCGGCGTCGCAGAACTATCGGCACGTAACATCACCTGATCCATCAATGCGCCCATTGCCTTGATGCCAGCAGAATGCATCAACCGGCTTTCCGTCGGTTGTTTGCCCCATGCCTCCTGAAATACGTCGCGGACCGCCGTCCAGTAGAGAGCAAGTGCCTCGTACATCGCGTCGGGATCATAGGCTTCCGCCGAAAGCTTGTACTGGTTGAGAGCCCCATGAGGGCCCTTGAGGTTTTGCTTGATTGCATCAATCAAAGCCGTGTCATTGACGACGCTCTGCTCATCACCGGCATCGGAGGCACGTCGGATCAAGCGATAGAACGGTGACTTCTGCTGCYGATTGAGGAGATTACAAAGTTCGCTTGGCAAGCGGTTGGCGGCAAGGTCCTTTGGCAGGAGTGACCCGACTTCAGGGAGCAGTTCGTTGATCAGCCGGACGTCCAGCGCTTTGACCTTGTTGACCAGAATAAACTGCTCGCGATGGACCTGAACATCCTGTGAAACGAAGCCGACAACAGGGACGGGGAAGCGACTGTCTTTGGCTTTTGCGAGCGCCAGGGATCGCTGTTGGCCGTCGACGATCCAAGCGGCTCGCTTGCCGTCCTCAAAGAGCGGAATATTCAACGTGCCTGAAACGCCGACTTCCGAAAGCCCTTTTGGCTTTGGGCCGCGTGAGACGTCAAATGTCACTTCGGATGAAAGAGCAAGGGTAATAGCGTTCGGAAAGAGGACCGGGCCGCTGTCTAGGAACTCGACGATGGCCTTAACGTGGCTTTTGATTTCCTTGCGCTGGAAGCCCTTCAGGTCCTTTTCATCGCGATGGATACGACTAATGTTGGCAATCCGCGTCAGATCCGAGCCATGCAGAAAAAACGCATAGACGTCGATACGATCGCCTTGTTGCGTTTTGACCGCCCGAACCATCAGATTGTCTTTGACGCTCTTCATAGCGCCCTCTCTTCGCGGATCTCGGCCGTTAATCTGACAAATCGTTTTTGCTCGCAGGCGATATTCAATTCATCTCGCAATATCCGAAGCAGCTTTGTCGACCGGCCATCGGCGCGCGACCAGTGATCTCGGACTATGGATTTGAGATCACAATCCGACATCCGCGTGCCCGACTTGGAAGAGGGGCGACCCCATCCCGCAAGCGCGACCTCAACGAGTTCGGCATGTTCTTTGGCTGTCGCAAGTGGCGCAGCGGAAAGGACGTTCTCGACAAAATGGCGAACGGCACGGGACGCGAAATCAGATCGGGTGCCGGGCAGAGTGCTTTGCGGGCCGTCCAGGCGGTCATCATAAGGAAGTCGGACGCCTTCCAGCCGAGGGTTCAGTTCGGGTACATCGCGACCGCCGACAATCCTTATCCTATCACACAACGCGTCCGAAACGCCCTGAAGAGCCGGAGCCACCATTCGCAAATAGGGGGAAGGAAGTGCAATTATGATAAGGCCGCTCGACCTGTCGAGCACTTCATTCATCGTCTTGTAGCCGCCAAGCGCGGCCCACCAATCGGCGTCGCCATGATCCTGGAGTTTGTCCAGTATGCAATCCTGGCTGCCTTTGGAAACAGTAAGGTTATAGGAGGGAATGTCCTGCTGGCTGTGGATGAGCCCGAGTCCGGCCGACACGACATGGAGATCCGCCTGCGCGAAGTCCGCCGCTTTTTTTGCCTCCACAAATGATCGGCCGCAATAAATATCCTTTGCCGGAGCCACGTCCGCAACAGTTGCGATCCTCGCCATCCACGCGTTGGCGACTTGCCCTAAAGTGCCGATTGGCAAATCTCGGGCGCACAACAAAGGACTGGGGGTAACCCGCTTTCTTTGCGTGCAGGCGGTGAGAATTACGGGCATAATGGGTGTCTCTGTGGGCGTCACCCGTTTACTGGAGCAACTTATTTCAGTCATGCAGATAACTGCGACATTGCATTCAGGTCAATACAGAAACTGCAGTCAATCTTTGGGCTCCCCAGGAAACTGCGCACTTTATTTTCGCTATTTGCAGTTATGGCTGACTTGCAAGGCGACTTCGAACAGCCACCCGATCGTTGTTGCATTAACGAACTTGACGAACTGACCCCACTTGCCTGCATTGATTTGTGGAAGGGGATTGTCATTCCGGTCACGAAAACGACCGCAAGCGAAACCCCAACCATCGCGCTATCGATGAAGCCGCCTCGATAGGCCGATTTCGAGAAAGCGCTTCTCAAGGAGTATGCCAAGGCGGTGCAACCGAGCCAGAAGGCTGGCCATCAGGTGAGTTTCCGCGTCGTCGTGGATTCGCTTGCTGGGGCACAGACGATCTCGATCGTCGAGGATGATCCGGTGGTTCGCGAAGGCGCGTTTCCGGTGGGAAAGGTTGGTGCGCCGGATGGCGAACTCGAAGCCGCCCTCGCGGCCGCGCTAGAACGTGGCCGGCGCCGCGTTGCGGAGATCCTCGGCGAGGAGCACATGCTCAATGCGGACGCATTTTCCGATCTTCTTGGCGTTTCGCGGGTCGCGGTGAATACCAAGCGTCAAAACGGCCAGGTGCTTGGCCTGGATGGCGCCAAGCGCGGGTTCCGTTTTCCGGCATGGCAACTCCACCTGGACGGTCCCTATGCGGCGCTCCCAAAACTGCATGAAGACTCTTTCGGGTGCCTGGGCAGTTTATCGGTTCCTTGTTGCCTCACGGCGCTCTTGACGGTCGTACCGGGCTCGACGCCCTGACTCTCGTCCCACCTCATGTAGAATCCTACAATTTTGCGAACAGATTTTCTGGCCTATGATGGGACAGAGCATTCATTTCAATTCTATGAAGACTGACGTTATGTCGAGAGGCGCGTACTTCAATGGTTGCCCCACAAAGCCGTATACCGAACACAATCACTCTACCCATAGCCGTTAGCAGGCCCGAGGCTGCGGCTCTGCTAGACATATCCATTTCCACTTTCGACGAATGGATCAGAAAGGGATGGATGCCACATGGCATTAAGGTCGGCGCACTACGCCGGTGGGACACAGGCGACGTCTTGTCATCGTGGCGTAAACTCGTCGAATTGCAGCGTAATGGAAAAGAGGACGACGATGGTGAAAACCCGTTCGACCACACGGTCGGTTAGCCGACGTGTCCCCTTTAAGTATTGCTCGATCGATACTGATCGGCACGGAAATGAGCGCTTTTATATCCGCGTGCCGGGAATGCCCAAATATCGGATGAAGTCCCCCCATCGTGATGAACAGGGCAGCGTGACGCAGGAATTTACAGCGGAGTATCACCGTGTGATGTCTGGCGACCGTGGCAAGAAGGATGAACCACAGATCTCGCAGATCCGACCCGGTTCGGTGCTCTGGCTTGTGCAGAATTACTACCGCTCCAAAGCCTTCCAAAGTCACTCGCCGGCGACGAAGAAGGACAAGAAGAGCGTGCTCGACCGCTACTGCGCCAATGTCGGCGAATTACCTTTCAAGAAAATCCGTAAATCGGACATCGAAGCCAGCCAGATGAAGCGGGTTGGCACACCCGGCGCGGCGGATAAGCTGGTGAAATATCTGAAGGCGCTGTTCAACTGGGCCATCAGCGCCGAGCTGGCGACCTTCAATCCCGCGACCGGCGTTGGGAAAATTCATAGGTCTCCAGGTTTTCACACCTGGAGCGAGGCAGAGGTGGCGCGCTTTCGTAAAACCTACCGCCTTGGCTCGATGGCACGACTTGCGATGGAGCTGATGCTCAACCTCGGTGTGAGGCGGTCGGACCTTGTAAAGCTCGGCTGGAAGAACATGAACGGCGACCGAATTGAGTTCTCACCGCAGAAGGGCGCTGCGCACTATGAAAGGTGGCTCAGCCTTCCGATGACTGATGATCTCCGCGAAGCACTTGATGCCATGACGCACGAAGAGCCCACCTTCCTGATTACCGAGTATGGCAAGCCTTTCAGTTCGAACGGCTTTGGAAACAAGATGCGCCAATGGTGCAACGACGCGCATCTGCCGGAATGCTCATCCCATGGTCTCAGAAAGGCATCTGCTACCATCCTGGCGGAAGCAGGAGCGACCGAACATCAGCTTATGGCGATCTTCGGTTGGTCCGATTCAAAGATGGCTCAGCTTTACACCAAAGCTGCTCAGTCAAAGCTGATCATTGATGCCGGCTTTGAGCGACGCAAGAGCCATATGGCACGCAAAAATGTCCCACTTTCATCGACCCGGAATTCCGGTGAGACAAATCGAGGAAAAAACGATGGAAAAACAACGTCCGAAGACAGCAGTGGTGGGCCCGGAGGGACTCGAACCCCCAACCAAGCGGTTATGAGCCGCCGGCTCTAACCATTGAGCTACAGGCCCTAAACGCGCGCCGCGCGTCGCAATGGTCAAACGTCTGGCGAGGCTCTAGCGGAAATCCTATCATCGGGCAAGCGTCCGTCGCAAAAGCTGCACAATCGCCTGCGACAAATTGGAACCCGCAACTTATGGAAGCTGCCATGACCCTTCGTCCGATCCGTTTGACCACGCTCATCCTTGCCACCATGATCGCCATGCCGGTCGCTGTCCGTGCTGCCGAAGCGGAGAAGCGCGAAGCGGTCATCGCTGTTTCCGGGGAAGCCGATTCGTCGGTTGCGCCGGATATGGCGGTCGTGACGCTCGGTGTTGCGACGCTGGAAAAGACGGCGCGGGCGGCGCTCGATGGCAACAGCCAGGCGATGAGCGCGGTGCTCAAGGGTCTGAAGGATCAGGGCATTGCCGATAAGGATCTGCAGACCTCGGATTTTTCGACCCAGCCGCAATATGTCTATCCCGACAACAGCAATGGCGAGCAGAAGCCGCCGGTGCTGACCGGCTATCAGGTGAGCAACACGCTGACGGTGCGTATCCGGGACTTGAAAAAGCTCGGCGCCATTCTTGATCGCACCGTGACGCTCGGCGTCAACCAGGGCGGCGATATCCGCTTTACCAATGACAATCCGGAACAGACGATCGAGGCGGCGCGCAAGCTCGCCGTCAAGAATGCCTTTGCCAAGGCGCGGACGCTTGCCGATGCCGCCGGCGTCAAGCTCGGTCGGGTGATCGAGATCAGCGAGGCCAGCAGCCAGCCGCAGCCACAGCCTCTGGAGCGGATGTCGATGGCCAAGCGGGCGGACGCTGCCGTGCCGGTCGCCGCCGGCGAGAATACCTATACGGTCAATGTCTCGATCACCTTTGCGATCGAACAGTAGGAGGTTCTGCCACCGCATGTCACCCGAAAGTGGTCGCCGGTTTGGGGATAGTGACATGCGCGAGAACAATGAGCGCAAGCGCATGTCGCCCGAAAGTGGTCACCGGTTTCGGGATAACGACATGCGCGAGAATAAAGAGCGAAGCGTGTCACCTAGATTCATAAATAGGAGAGGCGCAAAAAATGAACCCTCCGTGGCGCTGTGCCACGGAGGGTACGTCAATCCGTCATGACAGGGGGGGTGGGGAGACGTGGCGGACCGACGATTGGCGTAAGCTCAGAGGCTCGGGCAGCCGGCAGCGTTGGCGAATCTCATCTTTGTCGAGACGCCGCCGATCTTGCCAACCACCGTGATCCGGTTCGGGGTGATGAGGGTGACGGCGGCACGGTTGAGGCCGTGATTGGTGGCCTTGCGCAGCGCCAAGGCCTGCGTGCAACGGCCGGCCGGCACCACGACGACAGGCTTAAGCACCACCGGCTTGACGACGACGACCGGCTTGCGAACGAAGGGTTTCACCACGAAGACGGGCTTGCGCACCACGGGCTTGATGATGACCACCGGCTTGCGCGCGAAAGGCCTGACGACCAGGACGGATTTGCGGACGACTGGCTTGACGACAACGACCGGTTTGCGGACAACCGGCTTCACCACGACGACAGGCTTCTTGATGACGACGTCCACCTGCGCGGCATTGGCCTGCGCCACGACACCGCCGACTGTGCTGAGCGCAACAATGGCCGTGACGGCGATCCTGGTGATAAGATTGGTCATTCTCTTCTCAACTCTCCTTGGTTCTCCGGGTTCTCGGCAGTGGCCGTTTCCGAAGTGTTGAGCGGAAATTATCAGCCGCTGCCTGAACGGATTTGGAATTCCGCGTTCAGATTGCATTCAGGATGAGAGAATCCGATAAATATTTGAATTTGCTGATCCGAAGACGGGATTTCCGGCATAGGCGAAGGTTCAATCGTCCGGATCCGCGTCTGCCGTGAGATTGTGAGCCGCCCATTGCGCGTGAGGGATCGGCTGCCCCACCAGAAAGGCGAAGGCGGTGACCTTGCCGTCGGCAGGCGAGACGCTGCAACGGAATTTCAGGCCGTACCAGTTGCGGTGGCTGAGGAAGGCGCCGCCCTCGGCATCGACCTCGTCGCCGGAGAGTTTCAGGTCGGCCATGGCATAGGCGATGACGTAGTCGGGCTTGAACGTGGCGCCGCTGCGCCTGACCTGTTCCATGGCCTCGATGTCGCAGAGCTGGATCATGCGCTCGTCGCCGGCAAGCGTCTTCATCGCCTCGCGGGCGCTTTTGTTGTGGCGGTCGGCGAGCGTGGCATCGGCGTAGAGATGCGTGGCGGGGATCAGCGATCCCACAGGTGGCTCGGGCTTCGCGGTGGTCGCTTTGGCGGTCTTCTCGGCGGCATGGTTGTTTTCGGCCTGGAGCATGCCTTCCGGAGTGAGGGGGGAGAGTTTTTGCTGCTGGTCGAGCGCCGGCCGCAGCCTGTCTTCCGCAGCGACCGGCTGCATGCGATCGGGCTGCGTCACGATCACCACGTTGACGGGCTGTTCACCCGGTGCTTTCGGCAGGGGGACCGGCTGCAGGAAGATCAGGGCGAGGAGAAGGGCTGCGTGCAGGAGCAGCGAGGCGGAAAGATGCCATCTCATCGTTTTGTCCCGCTTCGCGGCCGAACCATCGTTCCTTTATAATGCGTTCGGCTTCGTTTGGCAGCAAGGAATGCGGGAAATCGCTCAGGACATGCGCGGCATTTCGCGCCGCACCAGCAGCGGCAGGCAGACGATGTAGAGCGCTGCGCCGAGCACCCAGACCAGGCCAGGAAAACTGTGGCGCGAGGCGAAATAGACCATGCTGATGACAAGCGGTCCGGCGATGGTGGCGAGGCTCGCGGTGCTGGCGAGCACGCCCTGAAGGCGGCCCTGGCTGCCGCTGTCGACGCCGGCCGCGAGGAGGGATTGCACCGCCGGCGCGCCGATGCCGCCGAGGCAGAAGAGCGGCATCAGCGCAAACGCCATCCAGCCATGGGTGGCAAGCGCGATGGCGACGTAAGCCGCGCTGTCCGTCAGCACACCGATCAGCACGGTGCGGCGTTCGCCAAAGCGTTCGCTGATCGGGCCGGCGATGAAGGCCTGGGTTACCGCATGGAAGAAGCCGAAGGCGGCCAGCGAAAGGCCGGTCAGCATCGTCGACCAGTGGAATTTGTCGGTGCCATAGAGCACCCAGACGGTGCCGCCGACTTCGCCGACAATGGCCAGGATGAAATAGATAGCGACCAGCGGCATCAGCGTGCCGGCGCCAGCAAGCCAGCGGAAATGGGCGAGCGGCGAGAGCGCGTGTTCTTCGGAGCGTTGACCCTGCGACCGGGTTTCAGGCAGGAGCAGCCATGTGAGCAGCAGATTGGCGGCATTCAGCCCGGCTGCGGCCATGAAGGGCAGGCGCACCGAGATTTCGCCCAGCAGGCCGCCGATCGCCGGGCCGGCGATGAAGCCGATGCCGAAATAGGCGCTCATCTGGGCAAAGCGGCGCGTGCGCTCCTGTTCCTCGGTGAGATCGGTGACGGCGGCCGAAGCCACGGCCATGCTGGCGCCGGTAATGCCGGCGATCGCGCGGCCGACGAACAGCAGCCAGAGCGACGGAGCGCAGGCCATGAACAGATAATCGATCGCCGCGCCCGCCAGCGACAGCATCAGGATCGGCCGGCGGCCATGCCTGTCGGACAGCGCGCCCAGGATCGGCGCGAAGACGAATTGCATCAGCGCATAGAGCGCCAGGAAGGCGCCGAACCGCCAGCCGAGATCATCGGCATGGCCGACCGTGCGCAGCAATGCCGGGAAGATCGGCAGGGCGAGGCCGATCCCGACCGCGTCGAGGATGACCGTCGCATAGACGACGAGCAGCGATTTTCTCATGGTGGAACTCAAAATTTATCACTGATAAATTCCTTATCGATGATAAAGAGGCGTGGCAACGGGGAAAACTCTGAGGATGAAGATCGACCGCGAGCGGATTGTCGATGAGGCGCTGAAACTTCTGAACGAAGTGGGGCTGGATGCGCTTTCCACCCGGGCGCTTGCCGAGCGGCTCGATATCAAGCAGCCGGCGCTCTACTGGCATTTTCGTAGCAAGCGGGCGCTGATCGAGGCGATGAACAAGGAAATCCTGCGACGCGGGCATCCGCACACCTGGCCGGTCGATCCGGCGAACTGGCGGCAATTCGTCACTGAGGATGCGCGCAGTTTCCGCAGGGCGCTGCTGGCTTTTCGCGACGGCGGGCGTGTGCATGCCGGCACCGAGGCCGATCCGAAGGAACTTGCCGATATTGAGCGGCATATCGCCGTGCTGGCCGGCGCCGGCATGCGCGTCGAGCAGGCGATGGAACTGCTGGTGGCGATCGGGCGCTACACGGTCGGCTGCGTCATCGAGGAACAATCCGAGCCGCCGCCGGAGCAGGAGGCGCTGGATCGGGCGGCGGAAGGGTTTCCGCTGACGAGGGCGGCGATCCGGCACTATCGGACCATGGGCGCGGAGGGCTTTTTCGAGAGGGGGCTCGAGATGATGATCCGCGGGGCCGATGTCCTGGGCGGACGCTGACATCATGCGGCACTGTTCACTTCATCCGCCTCCTTCGATCTGTTGGAGGTGGTGCTGAAACCGGCTCGGTTGGCCACGCGGCGTCAGAGCGTAGCGAGCAACTCGCGATAGGCAGTTTCGCGGAAGGCCTTCAATGTCTTGGTCCGGACGGAGCCGCCCATCGCCAGCGTCATGACGAAGCGTGCGAACACGGCGTCATCCGGCGCCTCGCAGACGGCGACCATGTCGTATTCGCCCATGGTCAGATAGAATTCCTTGAACGAGCCGCCCATGGATTCGAGCATTTTCTTGGCGCCATCCAGGCGTGACGGGGAGTCCCGCACATTCTTGATGCCTTGGTCCGTCCAGTTGATCAGCAGGATATAAGCAGCAGACATCGCAACTCTCCCGTTCGGCGCCGCCTCATCGACGCCGTCCCCATGCCGCAGCCGCGGACAGGATACGCTTGCGGGAAATCGACTGCAAATCGATAAAACAAAAGCGGCCCCGAAGGGCCGCTTTCGAAAACCGCAAGTGCAGATCTCTTAGCTGTCGAGGAAGCTGCGGAGCTTCCTGGAGCGGCTCGGATGCTTGAGCTTCCGGAGCGCCTTGGCTTCGATCTGGCGGATGCGTTCGCGGGTGACCGAGAACTGCTGGCCGACTTCTTCCAGCGTGTGGTCGGTGTTCATGCCGATGCCGAAGCGCATGCGCAGCACGCGTTCTTCGCGCGGGGTCAGCGAGGCGAGCACCCGGGTCGTGGTTTCGCGCAGGTTGGCCTGGATCGCCGCATCGATCGGCAGCAGCGCGTTCTTATCCTCGATGAAGTCGCCGAGATGAGAATCTTCTTCGTCGCCCACGGGGGTTTCGAGGCTGATCGGCTCCTTGGCGATCTTCAGGACCTTGCGCACCTTTTCGAGCGGCATGGCGAGCTTTTCGGCCAGTTCTTCCGGCGTCGGCTCGCGGCCGATCTCGTGCAGCATCTGGCGCGAGGTGCGGACGATCTTGTTGATCGTTTCGATCATATGCACCGGGATGCGGATGGTGCGCGCCTGGTCGGCGATCGAGCGGGTGATCGCCTGGCGGATCCACCACGTCGCATAGGTCGAGAACTTGTAGCCGCGACGGTACTCGAACTTGTCGACCGCCTTCATCAGGCCGATATTGCCTTCCTGGATCAGGTCGAGGAACTGCRGGCCGCGGTTGGTGTATTTCTTGGCGATCGAGATGACGAGGCGCAGATTGGCCTCGACCATTTCCTTCTTGGCGATGCGCGCCTCGCGCTCACCCTTCTGCACCATTTGCACGATACGGCGGAATTCGGTGATCGAAATGCCGGTTTCGCTGGCCAGATTCTGGATTTCCTGGCGCAGGTCCTTGATCGTCTGGTTCTCGCTCCTGGAAAAATCCTTCCAGCCGCGGGCCGAGAGGTTGCCGATGGACTTCATCCAGTTGGGGTCGAGCTCGGCGCCCATATACTGGTTGAGGAATTCGTCGCGGGCGACGCCGAAGCTTTCGGCGAGACGGAGCAGCTTGCCTTCGTTCTGCACCAGGCGCTTGTTGATCTCGTAGAGCTGCTCGACGAGGCTGTCGATGCGGTTCTGGTTGAGCGACAGCGATTTGACCGCAGTGATCAGCTCGTCCTTGAGCTCCTTATAGCGGCGCTCCTGGGCGGGCGACAGCGTCGCGGAGGCGGCGAGGCGGGCCTCCACCTGCTGGTCCTGCAGCTTGCGGAGCTTCTTGTAGGTCTCGGCGATCTGGTCGAGGGTTTCCGTCACCTGCGGACGCAGTTCGGCTTCCATGGCCGCCAGCGACAGGTTGGATTCGTCCTCGTCTTCTTCTTCTTCCTCAAAGACGATGTTGTCGCCGCCGACATTGGTGATGTCGTCGTCGTCGCCGCCGAGCTGCGGCATGCGGGCCTTGCGGCTCTTTTCCTTTTCCTCGGCGGCCTTGCGGTCGGCCTCGATCTTTTCCGGGCTCTGGAATTGCGGTGCCGCCTTGGCCTCGGGACCGGAATAGGTGGTTTCGAGGTCGATGATCTCGCGCAGAAGCGTGTTGCCTTCGTTGAGTTCATCACGCCAGATGATCAGCGCCTGGAAGGTCAGCGGGCTCTCGCAGAGGCCCTGGATCATCGTTTCGCGGCCGGCCTCGATGCGCTTGGCGATAGCGATTTCGCCTTCGCGCGACAGGAGCTCGACCGAGCCCATCTCGCGCAGATACATGCGCACGGGGTCGTCGGTGCGGTCGGTGGGTTCGCGTTTCTTGGCGGTTGCCAAGGCAGTCCCGGTGGTGGTGGCGAGCTCGCCGCCTTCGCTCTCGCTCTCCTCGTCGCTGCTATCGCTCTCGCTGGCGCTGTCCTGGGCCTGCTCCTCGAGCTCCTCGTCCTCGACGACGTTGATGCCCATGTCGGACAGCATCGCCATCGTGTCCTCGATCTGCTCGGAGGTCACCTCTTCGGACGGCAACACGGCGTTGAGCTCGTCCATGGTCACGTAACCGCGCTTCTTGGCGGCCTTGATCATCTTCTTGACTGCGTCGTCGGAAAGGTCGAGAAGAGGACCATCCGGCGCGCTTTCGCGTTCAGATTCCGCTTCTTCGTTCTCTTTGACCTTGGTTGCCATATTTTACGACTCTCTCTGACGCCGATCTTTTACAAAAACTTCGCTGTGCCGGATTGGTTCGCAGCCTTCGGGCGCACAAGCCTTGCGAATCAGCCCAAACGAAGTAACAGGAAGAGGGTTAAAGGACCCGTTACGACGCTGGCTGTTTCTTCAACAGAAACCGGCACTTGCCGCAGCCTGCGACCCATAGGTTCCAATCCCGATCTTCCTGAGATTTAAATTCACGATTTTTGCCTGAAATGGTGATTCCCGCTATTTTGTGTCGCGTCAAGCATTTCAGCCCAAAAAAGCATAAAAAGCCTGAATCCTACGGGCCACGTACCGTCTTCAGCTGTGACGCATATTTAGTTGACTTTATTCATTTGACAAGGGCAGGGCGGGCAAAGCTTGCCTAAAACTTGCTTCGCCACAATCGTTAATGCCTTGATTCTCGAAGAGAAGTTGACCTGTGCATGGCTGCGGCTCACAGAATTTTTCTGACACGCCGGATGGTTCGGGATGATTCTTTCGGCATTTGCGCCCGTCGGCACGCAATTCGCGGCCGACTCACCTTTGGGATTTCGCCATGACGACGAGACGAGGCACAGACGCATCCGAGGAACTCGATGGCACGTCCGACAAGGACCGGCTCTATGGGCTTACCGGCAACGACACCATCAATGGCGGTAATGGCGACGATATGATCGATGGCGGCTCGGGGCTCGACCATCTCTATGGCGGCGGCGGCAACGACCGGATCAATTGCGGCAATGACGGCACGCAGCCGGTCGACGGCCTCCACCAGTCCGACGAGGCCTATGGCGGCACCGGCGACGATGTTCTCAAGGGTGCAATAGGCAGCCAGTATCTCAGCGGCGACGGCGGCGACGACAGGATCTTCAGCGGGGTCGGCGACGATTTCCTGTTCGGCGGCAATGGCAAGGACTATCTCGACGGCGGTGACGGAAACGACTACCTGATGGGCGGCGCCGGCAAGAACACGCTGATCGGCGGCACGGGCAATGACAGCCTTCAGTCCTTGGTCAGCAATGACAGCATGAACGGCGGCACCGGCGACGACATCTATGCCGTCGGCATAAACGATCGCGCCGGCGTGCACGTGACCATGGTCGACAAGAGCGGCAACGATCAGTACCAGATCAACAATTCCGACTCGCAGATCGAAATTTCAGATGCAAGCGGCACCGACAAGCTGCAATTCCACTATGTCTCGAAGGATGATCTGGTCTTTACCCATGATCTCAACGATCTGGTCATCGAGGTCGACGGCTACCAGGGTGAAACCCGCATCGTCGATTTCTTTTCGAGCAAGAACCATCGCATCGAGTCGCTGATCGACAGTTCGGCCGATAGCTTCGACCTGACCGATGTGATCAAGCACATCAAATATGCCGGTGATCATATCGACGGCAGCGATCTCTGGTCGTGATGCTGCTTGGAGGCGACACGCCTAATGGCTGGCGCCGTCATATTTGACGATCTCGATGCTCGACAGGTCGAAATCGGGCAGGCAGCGCAGATTGATCATCGCACCCTTGGCGCCTTCTTTCATATCCGCCTCGGCAAAAGGCGCTATGCCGCAGGTCGAGCAGAAGTGATGGTCGATGACATGCCGGTTGAATTTATAAGTGGAAAGCGCCTCGACAGGCGTCTTCAATTTCAGCCGGTCGCGCGGCGCAAAGGCCAGCAGGCTGCCGCGTCTCCGGCAGAGCGAGCAGTTGCAATCCACCGCTTGGGTGAAATCCGCCTCGACTTCGAACGCGATCCGGCCACAATGGCAGCTTCCCTGATGAAGCATGATTTCACCTCTTTGTTCCCTTTATGTTCTGTTTGTATCGCGAGACCCTGGCGGCGTCAACCGATTCTGTCGGGGTAATTTTCGCGGGTCGCTATAAGTTCCGCTTGACCTTCGGAAATCTGCGGGTATATACCCGCGAAATGACGAGCTCATCCTGTTACTGCATCCTTCTCAGAAAGGCGTCGCGGCGGCTCTCGGCGCTCTATGACGAGGCGCTTGCCCCGTTCGGCATCAATATCGGCCAGTTCAGCCATATCCGCAATATCCGGCGCAATGAGCCGATTTCGCTGACCGACCTTGCCGGGATCATGGAACTCGATCGCTCCACGGTCGGGCGCAACACCAAGGTGCTGGAACGGATGGGACTGGTGGAGACGACGTCGGGCGAAGACCAGCGCGAGGCGTTGTTGACACTCTCCGGAAAGGGCAGGGCGCTGCTCGAAAGCGCGACACCGGTTTGGGAAGACGTCCAGGTCAAGCTCGACGAGCGGCTGGGCGAAGACAAGACGAATGACCTCAAGCAGCTGCTTGCAGTGCTCTGATTTTGGGCAAAAGAGGGTATATACCTGTAATTTGGAAGGGAATGGACATGCTGTCTCAGAGATTGTCGGTGTGGATGGGCACCAGGAACCTGCACTATGGCTGGGTGGTGGCGACCGTGACCTTCCTCACCATGCTGGCGACGGCCGGCGCCATGGGTTCGGCCGGCGTATTGCTGCAGCCGCTGCAGAAGGAATTCGGCTGGAGCAATGAGAGCATTTCGGCCGTGTTCTCGGTCCGTCTGATATTGTTCGGTCTGCTGGGCCCGTTCGCGGCGGCTTTCATGAACCAGTTCGGTATCCGTGCGGTGGTCACGGCGGCGCTCAGCCTCATCGCCGTCGGCATTGTCGGCTCGTTCTTCATGACTGAGTATTGGCAGCTCGTGCTGTTCTGGGGGATTATTCTCGGGGTCGGCACCGGCATGACGGCGCTGGTGCTCGGCGCCACCGTGGCGACGCGCTGGTTTTCGCACCGGCGCGGCCTCGTGGTGGCGATGATGACCGTGTCGAACGCCACCGGCCAGCTCGTCTTCCTGCCGATGATCGCCGCATTGACCCAGACGATCGGCTGGCGCATGGCGCTGACCGTGGTGGTGGCCGCGCTCATCGTTGCCATGCTTCTGGTGCTGGCGCTGATCCGTGATTATCCGGCCGATGTCGGCCTGGGGCCGTTCGGCGAGCGGGCGATCGTGGCACCGCCGGCGCGCGACAAGACCTTTGGGCAATTGCTGCTGGTGCCGCTCAAAGCGCTCCATAGCGTTTCGGGATCGCCGACCTTCTGGGTTCTGTTCGGAACCTTCTATATCTGCGGGCTGAGCACCAACGGGCTGATCCAGACCCACTGGATTTCGATCTGCGGTGATTTCAACATCGACTCGGTGCATGCCGCGAGCCTGCTTGCCATGGTCGGCATCTTCGACTTCGGCGGCACATTGTTCGCCGGCTGGCTGTCGGATCGTTATGACAACCGCTACCTGCTGTTCTGGTTCTACGGCCTGCGCGGGCTGTCGCTGATCTATCTGTCGATGTCCGGTTTTGCCGTTGCGCAGTTGACGGTGTTTGCGGTCTTCTACGGGCTCGACTGGGTGGCAACAGTGCCGCCGACAGTCAAGCTGACGGCGGAGAAGTTCGGCCGCGACAAGGCCAATGTCATCTTCGGCTGGGTTTTTGCCGGCCATCAATTGGGTGCCGCGACCGCCGCCTTCGGCGCCGGCACTGTGCGGACGGATTACGCCTCCTATATGCCAGCTTTGCAGGTGGCTGGTGGGATGTGTGTCGTCGCGGCGTTGTCGGTGCTGTTCCTGGCGCGGCCGAAGGCGAAGCTGGCTGCAGCCGCCGCGTGACTTTAATCATGCTGGAATCATGCCGGGCGCTGATAGGCTTATGCGCCCGGCCTGCTGATCAAAACCTTGCCTGCGCCGCCATGATTTCGCGGGCAATATGGTCCAGCGGCGCGATCCGGTCGACGCCGCCTCTGGCGATTGCCTCTTTCGGCATGCCGAACACCACCGAGGTTGCCTCGTCCTGGGCTACCGTAAACGCGCCGGCGCTGTGCATTTCTTCCATGCCACGAGCGCCGTCGTCGCCCATGCCGGTCATGATCACGCCCATGGCATTGGAGCCCGCGGCGCGGGCGGCGGAGCGGAAGAGCACGTCGACGGATGGCCGATGGCGCGACACCAGCGGTCCCTCGCGGACAGAGACGTGGTAGCGGGCGCCGCGGCGTTCGATGAGCGTGTGCAGCCCGCCGGGGGCGATTAGCACATGACCGCGGAGCACGGCATCGCCATCGGCGGCTTCCTTGACCTCGACCTCGCAGAGCGTGTTGAGGCGGCTGGCGAAGGCGGCGGTGAATTTCTCCGGCATGTGCTGGACGATCACCATGCCGGGCGCATTGGCCGGCAGCTTTTCGAGCATTTCCCTCAACGCTTCCGTGCCGCCTGTCGAGGCGCCGACGGCGACGATCATTTCCGTGGTCTTGGCCATGGCCCTGCCGCTGGGGGGCGGCAACACGGCGTCGGCGGTCAGCTTTTGCTCCGGATTGAGCGGATGGGCAATTGCCCTGTCGCGGTTGCGGCGCAGATTGCCGAGCTGCGCCTTGGCGGCGGCTTTGACGACGTGGCGGATATTGTCGCCGATCTCCGAAAGGTGGTCGGCAGCGCCTATCTTCGGCTTGAGGATGATGTCGACCGCGCCGGCTTCAAGTGCCTGCAGCAGCGTCTGCGAGCCCTCTTCGGTCAGTGATGAGCACATGACCACCGGGATCGGGTGCTGGCTCATCAGCTTGCGAAGGAAGGTGATGCCGTCCATGTTCGGCATTTCGACGTCGAGCGTTATGACGTCCGGGATCTCGTCACGAATGCGCTTGGCGGCGATGAAGGGGTCGGATGCCGTGCCGATCACTTCGATTTCAGGGTCCTGCTGCAGCACCTGGGAAAGTGTCTGGCGGACGCTGGCGGAGTCATCGACGATCAGCACGCGGGTCTTCTTGGTCGGCATCTGCCCTCAAATCCGTTGGAATACAGTGTTGGCGACAGTCTTCAGCGGCAGATCGAACCCGCCGACGGATTCGGAATGGCCGATGAAGAGATAGCCACCGGGGGTAAGGCAGTCGCAGAGGCGGCGCAAGACACCTGCCTGTGTATCTTTGTCGAAATAGATCATTACATTGCGGCAGAAGATGATGTGGACGGGATCGCCGATGCCGTATTTGTCATCCATCAGGTTCAGCCGCGCGAATGCCACCTTAGAGCGCAGCCGCGGCACGATGCGCACTTCGCGCCGGTCCTTGGCCAGTGCCCGCATGACATAGCGCTGGCGCAGTTCGGGTGGAACCGGATCGGCCATTTCGCTCGCATAGATGCCCCGCCGGGCGGCCTGCAGCACCTCGGTGCTGAGATCGGTCGCAAGGATGGTATAGTTGATGTCGGTACGGTCGCCGACGAACTCCGACAGCACCATCGCCATCGTATAGGGCTCGGCGCCGGTTGAGCAGGCCGAACTCCAGGCGCGCACAGTGCGCACCCCCTGCCGCTGCAGCTCGGGCAGCACCTGCCGGGTCATAAAGTTAAAGTGGTTCGGCTCGCGGAAGAAATCGGTCTTGTTGGTGGTGACCGCGTCGATCAGGTAGACGGTTTCCTGTTCGAGCCCGCCCTGCTTGAACAGGAAGTCGCAATAGGCATCGAGGCTCGGCTGGTTGGTGGCTCTCAGCCGTCGGCGCAGGCGGCCCTCGAGCATGGTCAGCTTGGTCGGCGGCATCTTGATGCCGGAATAGTCGTAGATGAAAGCGGCAAGTCGATCGAAATTGCGCTTGCTCAGGCCGTCATTGACTGGCTGCAGCGCGCGGTTGGCGACAGATGACATACGCAGAACTCCACGTCATTCTCAGGGATCAGGCGGCGGCTTCCTTCGGCGCCAGCGAAGCGGTGTCGCTGGAGGAGAGCAGCCGGGCGAGGTCGATGATGACGACGAAGCCGGTCTCCCGACGCACCACACCGGATATATAGTCCGAGCGCCAGCGCACGCCGATATCCGGCGCCTGTTCGATCTGTTCCTTGCGGAACGGCGTCACTTCGAAGACGCGATCGGCGACCAGGCCCAGAGTCAGCAGGCGGTCTTCCAGCGGGATGTCGAGCACCAGCACGCGCGTATGCGGCGTCGGCACGGTCTTGCTGAGACCAAGCTTCAGTCTCAGATCGATCGTCGGCACGCCTTGCCCCCGCACATTGCGCAGCCCGAGCAGATAGTCGGGGCCGTTCGGGATCTTGAACGCTTCCTCATAGTCGAGGATTTCGCGCACGACCTCGACGGGGACGGCGAAGACTTCCTCGCCGAGGCTGAACGTGACGAACTGTGCTTCGCTGGAAGAGGATGCCATGATCATGCACTTTCCCTGAAATCGGCGTCGCCGGCATCCGGTCCGCCATGGTTGAGGTCGAGAGCAAAACCCTTCACGCGGGCCTGCTGATGGGCGACGGAGTTCTGCTTCGGTGCCGCGGCATGCGCGACCGGCCGGTGAACTGACGGCTTCGCCACAGGCCGCGACGCGACAGGCTTCTGCGCCGACCGGACGGATGCATTCGTGTCGACCTTGAAGAAGGCGATCGAGGTCTGCAGCTCTTCTGACTGGGCTGCGAGCTCCTCCGATGTCGATGCCATCTCCTCCGAAGCCGAGGAGTTCTGCTGCGTGACCTTGTCGAGCTGCTGGATCGCTTCGTTGATCTGGCTGGCGCCGATATCCTGCTCGCGGCAGGCGGCGGTGATTTCCGAGACCAGTTCAGCCGTCTTTCGGATGTCGGGGACCAGGCGGGACAGCATCTCGCCGGCTTCCTGGGCAGCCTGGACCGTGTCGCCCGACATGGCGCTGATTTCCGCCGCGGCCGACTGGCTGCGCTCGGCAAGCTTGCGCACTTCCGACGCCACGACGGCAAAGCCCTTGCCATGCTCGCCG
>NZ_JBFUFF010000052.1:0-47305 GCF_056403555.1 Rhizobium sp. P2_G2 | reverse complement strand
CGCAACGTCAATCGATACCTCAAACACACAAAACCGCAAATCAGCGGATACGATGAAAGGTCGCAGCAAGCGGCCTATTCGTGTTACGGCAATTCTGCCATATAAAGCCTGACCCCGACACCTGCGTTGCGGCGGGAACAGCCATCAGACACAGCGTGGCCGGCGCGGGCAGACAATTATTTCAACTTTCGCGCGAATCCGAACCCTGTTCAGGCAACACTTCCCTTATACCACGGCTCGCCGATACGTCCAAAGCTGAGCCGGCGGGATGTTGCGGACGACGAAATCGTAATGCGAGACCACATAGCGGTCGGGCATCTTGACGACCGGCGAAAGCGGCCCATAGGTGATCTGAATGACGGGTCGTCCGGGTGGCACCCGGGCAAGCAGGTCCTCCAGCAGGGCAACGCGCCGTTCCATTGGAAAACTTAACATCGGAACCGCACTGACGACGCAGYCGAATTGCTCAGCGMTACGGTCGTCAAGAACTTCATCCAGTTGGAATGCATTGCCCAACCGGAAGTCCACGCCGGCAAAGCGTCGCGTGAGGGCGTCGTAGAAATCGCTGGAATACTCGACCGAAACCAACTGGCTCGGTTCAATGCCTCTCTCGAGGATTGCTTTGGTGATGACGCCCATGCCCGCACCGAGTTCCAGAACCGGCATTCCTGATCGTGGATTGATCACGCTTGCCATACGACGCGCGGCATGGATCGAAGTCGGGATGAGGGCGCCAACGCCTTTCTTGTCTTTTTGCCAGCCTTTGAAGAATTGCAGTTCTTCTTCAAACCTCTTGCCGAGTCGCTCCTTCAGTCGGAAAACCATTTCCACTCCCTGCTTCCGTTGTATTAGCAAAGTGCGTTTTGTCTAACTGTTGCGACATCTACAAGCCCATTAACGACCGATAAGTTCCCGTCGAGTCAGCCATTTCGGGGACAGGCGGCGAGGAAGCCGGTGAGTTCATGATCTGGCGCTGACCTAAAATCGATCATCGATAAAATTTGAATCATTCCCATAATCGGTTTTTGCTTCCTTTCATGTAAGATTTTCATCAGTTTAATCGATGCGGTCATCTTATATGTCTAGCAATAATTCGTCGGCGTCCGCTTTTCTTTCTTCGCTTGGTGTCAATACACACGGCGGCGACTATCTCGACGCTTACGACAATTCCAGCCTCATTATCGAATCGTTAAAATATATCGGTGTCTCCAAGGTAAGAGATGCATATTCAACTTACGGCCAGGCTTCACCGGTCCTTAATGCTTTGGCAGCAGCAGGAATCACATTCGATTTTCGTGTGAGGTCTGGGATTGCCGTGGGCGGCAAGGCGGCGCTTACGCAGTATATAACAGACCTCAAGGCCTTCGTGGCTGAGCATCCGGGCTCGATCGTGTCCATCGAGGGACTCAACGAGGTCAATGTCGATGCAAGCCTCACCTATAAAGGCCTGACCGGAACTGCCGCCGGGGCGGCGTTTCAGAAGGATCTCTATCAGGCGATCAAGGCCGATCCGGTGTTGGGACACATTGGCGTCATCAATCTGTCGATCGCCAACAACAGCGCATCGGCCTACGCGACGGTCGGGAATCTCGGCGCTTACTCAGACTATGCCAATGCCCATGCCTATACGACAACGACGGGTTCGACAGATTCGCAAATCGAGACGACGCTCGGCCTGGCGCAGAAGGCATCGTCAGGCGATCCTCTGGTCATCACGGAAACCGGCATTACCACGGACAAAACAGCGAGCTATGTCGGCGCCAGCGAGACCGCACAGGCAAAGATTGTCCTCAACGACCTTTTCGAGGCGTATGAAGACGGCTCGGTGTCGACCTATCTCTACGAGCTGATCGACACACCCTCCGCGGCCGCCGCGCGCGGCGAGAAGGAAGCACATTTCGGCCTCTTCAATGCCGACGGCTCTCCCAAACTCGCCGCAATCGCGCTTCACAATCTGACCACGATCCTGTCCTCCGGGGACAGCGGTGCGACCACAACGAACACCTTCAACTATACGCTGACCGGCGCTCCGTCGCAGACGCATTCAATGGTGCTGGCAAAGTCGGGCGGAGTCGAAGACCTGGTTGTCTGGGCCGACAAGGAGGTCTGGAACGACACCACGGACACCGACATAACCAATCCGGCCGTCAACGTCACCGTGACGCTCGACCATGTCGAACCTCTTGTCTACGTCTACGATCCACTGTCCGGTCTGACGCCGATCGCCGTCTACAAAAATGTCAGCTCCTTCAAGATCCCGGTAAGCGACCATCCGCTCGTCGTGGAATTCGGCGCCAGGCTCCCGGTGCAGCCACAAACCGAGACGGTTTCGTCGAACCTGACGATGACATCGGAGCATTTCGTTGCGCAGATGGCCGACCTGAAGGCCGCATCCGGGCTGCAGTCGGTCACGCTTTCCGACACCCATACACTGGCCGTTTCCTCGGTGGAGACGATGAACTACCTGATCGCGCACTACGGTGCGCTTCTCGGCAAGATTTCCGGTGGCTATAATTTTTCCGTCACCTACGGTCAGGCCACATGGACGAAGGTGCAGAATTTCGATGCTGCGGGCAATCTGACCCTTCACACTGATTATGGCCTGACAAACGGCGTGATCATGAGCAAGGTCGTTTTTCATACCGACGGCTCGACCGATTATTACAACTACAACATCACCGGCCAGACCTATACGTCGAGGCACCAGGCAAATGATGCCAACGGCAATATCACGCTGATCGAGCGTTTCCACGCCGACGGCACCTACGACTGTCGCGAGACACACGGCTCCGATGGCAGCAGAGATATTGCGAACTATAACAGCGTCGGCAAGATGGTGACCGATGTCAAGATCGCCAGCGACGGCACCAATACCGCCATCTATTACGACACCACAACCGGTTTCGCGACGCGCCAGGCGGTCAAGGAAACCGATGGCGACGCGCTGACCACGGTCTATACCAATGGCATCAAGTCGAGCTATGTCCAGGCCAGCCATCTCGGCTGGACCGAGACCAGCACCTACGACACCTCGACCGGCAAGATGCTGACCGACTACACCGCTTACAGCAATGGCAGCGCGGTGATGAAGAAGTATAGTGCCGGCGTCCTTGTCGGCCAGAATTCGCGCAACGCCGATGGGTCGACCGACGCCTACGCCTATAACATTACCGGCCAGACCTATACATCGATCCACCAGGCCAATGATGCCAAGGGCAATGTCCGGCTGGTCGAACGCTTTCACGCCAATGGCACCTATGATTACCGTGATGTGCGCGGCACCGATGGCAGCCGGGATACAGCCCTCTACAGTTCCGCGGGCAAGATGACGAACGACGTCAAGGTTGCGGTTGACGGCACCAATACCACGATCGCCTACGATCCTTCGACCGGCAATGCTCTGTGGCAGAAGATCATCCAGACCAGCGGCGATGTGCTGACCACGGTTTATGCCAGCGGCATCAAGTCGAGCTATGTCCAGGCGAACCATCTCGGCTGGACCGAGACAACGACCTACGACACCGCGACCGGCAAGGCCTTGACCGACTATACCGCCTATGCCGATGGCAGCGCGGTGATGAAGAAGTATGCCGGCAGCGCTCTTATCGGTCAGAACGTTGTCAACGCCGACCATTCGACCGACAACTATGTCTACAACGTCACCGGCCAGACCTATACCTCGATCCACCAGGCCAACGACGCCAGCGGCAATGTCAGGCTGATCGAGCGGTTCCACACCGACGGCACTTACGACTACCGTGAAACGCGCGCCACGGATGGCAGCAAGGTCATCGACAACTATACGAGCAGCGGATCGATCCTCAACCATTCGGCGATCGCCAGCAACGGCTCCCGCACGGTCGATTACTATCTTCAGGACGGCACCGGGACCATGCGTGAGGACAGGCTCAGCAGCAGCAGCGTCGTGCTGACGAGCGACACGCGCCTGGCCGCCGGCACCCACACCATCACTGACTATGCGGATGCGCAAACCCTGAGCGGCGGCACGCTGAACGACACGTTCTATTTCCGCAATATGAAGACTGCGACGCTGAACTATCAGGGCGGCAACGACACGGTCTAYAATCTCGACSTGACRWCRTCGACACACGGCCACATTGACATYSMCCCKGCATTTGCGACSCAGTTCTCCGGCCTGCACATGGCACAGGTSGGGTCGGACGTRGTSATCACYTTCGACAGCMRYGACAGCATCACGCTCAAGGCGACGCAGCTCGCCAGCGTCACYGCGGACGATTTCATCTTCGGRTGATCAGCGCCGATGACATGGCAATCTTGGCCAATATTGCCTTCGTTGCATTTGAAAATTGAATCTGTACTTCTACATTCAAATGATGATGTGTCAAAGCTGATTAGAACTGCGGTGCGACCAGCCCGTTAGAAACGCGACACTGGCTCGTCGGATCAGCCCCCGGTCCGGCCGGCTGGGCCAGGTTGAAAGGGAAGAGCAGGGGCGGGGCTTCTGTTCAAGACTCCCGTGTCAGTCAGCCGTCTCCATGATCTGCGGTTCGTCGAGCATCGTGCGATATCGGCTGAGACTCTCCTCAAGATGCGCGGCAAGGGCGTTCTTCGCAGCTTTCGGATCGCCTTGAGTGATGGCGGCGAAGATGGCGGCGTGCTCCTTGTTGATCTTCTTGAGATAGCTCTGATAGGTGCGCGCCGACTGGCGGTGCTTCATGACGAGGTCGAAACTGATCTCACTGAAAACGGCCTGCAGGAACTGTGGGAAATGCGGATTGCGCGTCGCCCTCGCGATCGCGAGATGAAACTCGAAATCGGCCCTGGCCTCAACTTCGGCGTCGTCGCTTTCGAGATTGTCCACGTAATCGAAGGCCCGGGCGATGTCCGCGAGGGCGTCCGGCGTCCGTCTGGTGGCCGCGAGCGCCACCGACTGCATTTCCACGCCCAGGCGGAGCTCCAGGATTTCCATGGCCGAACGGATGTCTTCGATCCGGCTGATTTCGAAATTCAGCGTCTTGGAATCCCGCTCGGTGACGTAGACGCCGTCGCCTTGCCGCGACGTCACCCGACCCGCGACTCTCAGCGACGTAAGGGCTTCGCGGATCACGGTGCGGCTCACACCGAACTCCTCGCATAACTGGGCGCTCGATGGTATCTTCTCTCCCGGCGGGTAGGTGCCGGCATCGATGCGGCTGGTGAGCTGGGCGACGACGATTTCGGCCAGATTGCCGCGCTGAGTGATTACCGCCACCGAGTTCTCCTATGCCTGACCAACATGTCATTCATCACATATCACATATCATGCTGCATTGTCACCGGTTGCAGACCCGCAGTCGACTAGGAGGTCATTGAGAAACTCGATCGGGTGGCGAAGGCGGCGGCCCTCGATCTTCTGCACTTGGGACTGGCACGAAAATCCCGTGGCCAGTGGCTCTATGTCATTGTCACGACTCGTCTGCGCCCTCCAACTCATATCGTAAATTCGCTCGGACAGCTCACGGTTTCTGACCTCGTGTCCGAATGTTCCCGCCATTCCACAGCATCCCAGCGCGGGGATCGTCAGATTCACGCCAAAGTCCTTGAACACCTCGGTCCATTCCTGTGCCGAAGACACTGCGTTCGTTCGCTCCGTGCAGTGCAGAAGGAGCCGCGCCTGACGGGTCGCTGGCGGTGGCGTGCCGGGCGACCCGACCCCAAGCGACTTCAGCCATTCCTGCGGGAGAAGCACCGTCGGTACCATCGTCGCGACCTCCTTGTATTCCGAACGGAAGGCGAGCGTCATCGAAGGATCGAGGCCGACGAGTGTGGTTCCGGTCGCGGCCAGGGCGGCTAGCTCTGCAGCAGTCGATCTGGCCGTGCTCTCGAACCTCCCGAGATAGCCATGCACATGCAGGGCCTTCCCGTTGGAGACCGACGCCCGGACGAAAGGATGGAGGCCTCGTTTTTGGGCGAGGGAGGCGGCGGCGAGGACGAGGTCCGGATTGTAGTAGGCGGTGAACGCGTCGACGACAAAGACCACGGAATCCTTTGCATGGTGCGCGGGCAGGCGTTTCAGTGTACTAGGTGTGGCGGGTTGGACTCCCCGGGTCCTCAGTTCGCGCCAGAGATTGACGCCCGGCATCTCGGGAAGCGCCGTCAGACCAAGCAATCGTGTCGCGGTCTGTCCGAGCCGCGACCGCACAGCCACATTGTAGATCGGACGAACTCGGGCGATCCAGGGCAGGGCCTGCTCGATCATCGCGACGATGGGGTCCTTGAGAGGCCTCAGATAACGCGAATGGTAGAGTTCCAGGAATTTGGAGCGGAAATCCGGCACGTTGACCTTGACCGGACATTCGCCCGCGCAGGCCTTGCAGGCGAGGCAGTTGTCGACCGCCTGCCGGACCTCGTGCGAGAAATCCCGTCGGTTGGACGGGTCGAGCGAGCGCCACACCCGGCTCGGCAAGGCAAGCAGGCCGTTGCCCGATCTGATCCGCCGCCGCGCATCCAGAGGATTGATGCCTGCCGTGCCGAGAAGCCGGAGCCATTCCTTGAACAGCATGGCCCGGCCCTTCGGGGAAAAGCGGCGGTCACGGGTCCCCTTGTAAGACGGACACATTGGGCTGTCCGCGTCGAAGTCGAAACAAGCGCCGTTGCCGTTGCAGAACGAGGCGTTGCCATAGGATGCCCGCGCGTCCGCGGGAATCGACCGATCCAGCTGCCCGCGAAGCGCGGGATCGTCGATACGTGTCAGCGGCTTATCCCCGGCGCTCGCGATCTTGCCCGGGTTCAGTTGATCATGGGGATCGAACGCGCGCTTGATGTCGCGGAGGCTTTCATACAACGCGCCGAAATATTCCGGGACATATTCTGATCGGACGCCCTTACCATGTTCACCCCAGAGCACTCCGCCATACTTCCGGGTCAGGGCGACGACGCCATCGCTCACGCGCCGGACCAAGGCCTCGTGTTCCGGCCTGGTCAGGTCAAGGGCGGGCCTCACGTGAAGCACGCCCGCATCCACATGGCCGAACATTCCGTAGGTCAGTCCCTCGGCGTCCAGGAGGGCACGGAATTCCCTGATGTAGGGGGCGAGGTTTTGCGGTGGGACGGCGGTGTCCTCCACGAACGCCACCGGCCGCACAGGCCCGTCGACATTGCCGAGCAACCCGACCGCACGCTTGCGCATCGTCCAGATGGCCTCGACATCCCCGCTATTGTCGGCGATTGTATGACCGCGCCTTCCGGAGCCACTCGCCACTTCGAGCGACGCTGTGATCACCGCCAGCTTCGACGCCAGTTCATCAGGGTCATCGGCGAGGACTTCGACGATGTTGATGCCGTTCGTGTGGCCATCGTCGGGGAAGAAGCGATCGATAGAGGCCCAGACGATGTCGTTCTTGGCGAGGTACAGGACCTTTTCGTCTATCGTCTCCACCGACGCCACTCCGAGCGCGGCGAGAACCCGGGCGTCCTCCAGGGCGGCGTTGAAGTCGTCATATCGGATGTTGATCACCGCCGCTTCCGCCGGGATCGGAAGCAGATTGAGTTCGGCTTCGGCAATGAAGGCGAGCGTCCCCTCGCACCCGCAGATGATCGAGGTCAGATCGAATTGTCCGTCATCACGAATGATATGGGCGAGGTCGTAGCCCGTCATGTAGCGGTTCAGCTTAGGGAAGGTTCTTTCGATCAGGTCCTTCTTGTCGCGCTGGATGTTCCGAACGACGCGGTGGATGTCGCCGATCCTGTCAGTCCTGGCTGCGACGCGTGACAGTTCCTCGCCGTCCATGGGTCGCGCCCACCAGTCAGTGCCGTCAGCAAGCGCGATGCGCAGGCTGAGCACGTGGTTGCTCGTCTTGCCGTAGACGCACGACCCCTGGCCACAGGCGTCGGTGCTGACCATGCCGCCGATCGTCGCCCGATTTGAGGTCGACAGCTCCGGCGCGAAGAACAGCCCGTGCTTCCGAATTTCTTTGTTCAATTGATCCTTGACGACGCCCGCCTCAACCCTTGCGGTCCTCTTTTCCGGATCGATCGACAGGATGCGTGTCATATGCCGGGAGCAGTCGACGACGAAACCGCGGGTGAGGGATTGGCCGTTCGTCCCAGTGCCGCCGCCGCGCGCGGTGGCTACGACATGTTCGAAGCCCGGTTCGCCCAGGATTGCCGCGAGAAGGCGAAGGTCGTCGCCGTCTTTGGGGAAGATCACGCCGGCGGGCTCTATCTCGTAGATAGAGTTGTCTGTGGAGGCGACGAGCCCACTTCCGTGTTCGGTTTCGATGTCTCCGCGGAAGCCGCGCTCGACCAGACGCTCGAGGAAGCCAGGCTGGGGCGATTCGACAGCCCTGTCGAGCTTCAGGCGCGGGATCATGCTTCTCTCCAAAAAACGCTTGTCGCTTCGAAAATATAGCATATAAGTGATAACATACAAATAAGACGAAGCAACTGAAATGCGCGAGGTGGAATCATGCAGCAGCAGACCGTGATTATCGTCGGGGGAGCGTCGGGACTCGGCCTCACCACCGCCAAACTGATGGTGGAGCGTGGCGCGGCGAAGATTGGCCTCGTCGACCGGAACGCCGAGCTCCTGTCAAGCGCGTCGGAAACCTTGCTGTCCATGGGCGCGGAGGTGGCGACAGCCGTCGCCGACATAGCACGGGCGGAGACAGCGCATCGCGGGTTCGCCGAAATCGCGGACAAGCTGGGCCGGATCAACACGCTGGTGAACAGCGCCGCCATCTATCCGCGTCGTCCGATCCTTGAGATCACCGATGAGGAGTGGGACATCGAGAACGCCATAAACGTCAAAGGCACATACCACATGATGGTGGCCGCGGTCCGGCACATGCGTGGCTTCGTCAACCGCCCAGAGGTCACCGGCCGTATCGTCAACGTTACGTCTGTGGACGCCTTCAAGGCGCATCCGCAGAACGCCCATTACGCCGCCACCAAGGCCGCCGTCGTCAGCTTGACCAAGTCGTTCGCCCAGGAATGCGCGGCTGACGGCATTCTCGTCAATTCCGTCGCCCCGGCAGGCTTCGCCACCGACAGGGCCAAAGAACTGGGCTTCCTGCCCGAGCTGGCGAAGGCGAGCGCTTTGGGCCGCGCCGCCGAACCAGTAGAGATGGCCGAGTGGATCGTCATGATGGCGAGCAGCCGCAACACCTACGCCACTGGCGAGAACGTGGTCGTCAGCGGAGGCTACATCTATGTCTGAGCGGTCGGTCTACAAGACCGCGATAGTCACGGGTGCGACCAGCGGCATAGGCCGCGCGACCGTCCTGAAGCTGCGGGAAATGGGTCTCGAAGTCTACGCGGTCGGCAGGAACGCCGCTGCCCTCGAAGACTTGGCTTCTTCGTCGGGCGCGAAGTCCGTGCAGGCGGATGTCCGAGACACCGCGGCTTTCGCTGCACGGTTCGCGGATGTCGAAGTCGACATCCTGGTCAACAATGCCGGAATTCTGTCGACACGGGCGCTCTTCCACGAGATCGATCCCAACGAGATCGACGCGATGATCGACGTCAACCTCAAAGCCCCGATGCACCTCACACGCGCCGTGCTTCCGGGGATGGTCGCGCGCAAGCGGGGACATCTGATCTTCATCGGATCGAGCGGCGGCCAGGCGCCATATCCGTCGATGAGCGCCTACGGGGCTTCGAAGGCGGGTCTCAGCCTGTTCTGCGACAACTTGCGATGCGATCTGCTCGGTACCTCGGTGCGGGTGACGGAGGTGGTGCCGGGACGTGTGCAGACAGACCTCTATCGAACGGCGATCGCCGACAACCAGGCGCAGGCCGTGCTTTACGACGGCTACAGGCCGATCCAACCCGAGCACATCGCGGCCGTCATCGGAAGCGCAATCGAATTGCCGGCCTTCGTCGACGTCGCCCGCGTCGAGGTCTTCCCGACCGACCAGGCCACAGGCGGCGGCACCATGGTCAAGTTCCAGCAATAGGCAGCGAGGCTGCGGTTATGCAAACTTCGTCCATCTATTCGGGTCCCGTATTCGAAATGGCCGGACGCCGGTGGCGATAGGCCTTGAATCGATTGCCGATCGCGAAACCTTCAACACGTTCCTGAACCGAAGGGTGGCCGCGCGCCATCTGTTTCATCCACCTCAATGCAGGCCGAGATAGGCCTTGCGGACGTCTTCGTTGTCACGGAGTTCGGCGCTGTCGCCGGAGAGGTGTATCCTGCCGTTGACCATGACGTAGGCCCGATGTGACAATTTGAGAGCGTGGTTGGCGTTCTGCTCGACGAGGAAGATCGTCTTGCCCAGGTCTGCGATCTCCTTGAGGACTTCGAACACCCGTTTCACGACGAGAGGCGCGAGACCAAGGGAGGGTTCATCGAACAGAATCAGTTCCGGCCTCGCCATCATCGCGCGCGCGATCGCGAGCATTTGCTGCTCGCCGCCCGACATGGTTCCGGCGGTCTGGTTCCGACGCTCCTTCAACCGTGGAAATAGCTCGAACATTGCCGTGCGATCCTCGTCGAAATAGGACATCCCTATGGGCGTCGTGCCCATCATCATGTTCTCCTCGACCGACATGTCCTGGTAGATTTGACGTCCTTCCGGCACCAGCGCGATGCCGCGTCGGGATATCCTGTTCGTCTGCAGTCTGGATATGTCCTCGCCGCGATGCAGGATTCGTCCCGCCGAGGTCCTGGGCGCGCCGAAAATAGTCGATAGCAGCGTGGTTTTGCCCGCCCCGTTCGCGCCGATGAGGCTGACGATCTCACCCTTGCGAATGATGACGTCGACGGATTTCAGCGCTTCGACGGGGCCGTAGTGGGCGTGGACGCCCGAAAACTCAAGAAGCGGGGTGTCACTGTTCAATTCCATGCTCATGCCGCAACCTCTTCCTCACTGACGCCAAGATACGCTGCGATAACCGCAGGGTCATTGCCCACCGCCTCCGGAGTGCCGCTGGCGATGACCTCACCGTGGTCGAGAACGACGATGTGGTTCGAAATCCGCATGACAAGCCCCATATCGTGCTCGATCACCAGCACTGTGAGGTCGTGATCGGCGCAGAGCCGCTTGATGACGTCGGAGAGCTCGCGGGTCTCGGATGGATTGAGGCCCGCAGCCGGTTCATCGAGACAGATCAACTTGGGTGAGGTGCACATTGCCCGCGCTATCTCGAGACGGCGCTGGCGGCCATACGGCAACTCCCCAGCCAATCGGTTGGCGTCCTCAGCGAGACCCATCTGCCGAAGCCAGTAATAGGCGCGGTCGACCGCCTCGCGCTCCGACTTCCTGAACGCGGGCGTCTGGAACACGCCGCTGATGAGATTATTCCGGGTGGCAAGATGCTGCGCCACCAACAGGTTCTCGACGACAGACATCTCCTTGAACAGGCGTATGTTCTGGAATGTCCGGGCGATCCCGGCGCGTGTCACGAGATGCGAGCCTCCCGTCATCGGCTTGGACACCAATCCACCGATCTCGCGCGGGCCTTCGTCTGCGTTGAGTACGATGCGCCCCTCGCTGACGCGGTAGAATCCGGTAATGCAGTTGAATATCGTCGTCTTCCCGGCCCCGTTCGGGCCGATGAGAGCCGTGACTTCCGCCTTTTTCACCGTGAAGCTGACATCGCGGTTGGCGACAATCCCGCCAAAACGCATGGTGACGTTTTGAACTTCCAGCAGAGCATCGTTCATCGTCCGGCCTCCGGTTGTGCCTGGAATGCTGCGACTTCCGTCGTGGTGGCGTCGGACGGGTAGAAGGCGGGGCGCGTTACGCGGACCAGACCCCGCGGCTTCCAGATCATCATCAGCACCATCAGGATGCCGAAGACGAGGACCCGATATTCTGCGAAGTCTCGCAAGACCTCGGGAAGGATGGTCAGGACAAGCGCCGCGAGAATCACACCCAATGTCGATCCAAGGCCGCCCAACACGACGATGGCGAGGATCAGGGCGGATTCGAAGAACGTGAAGGACGTCGGATTGACGAAGCCCTGCTGGGCGGCGAAGAACACGCCGGCCAGCCCGCCTGTGGAGGCACCCAGCATGAAGGCCGAAAGTTTCGTGAAGACGTGGTTCACCCCCAGAGAGCGGCAGGCGATTTCATCCTCCCGCAGCGCTTCCCACATCCTGCCGATCGGCATCACGCGCAGGCGCTCCACAGTGTAGATCACGCCGCAGACGACGAGGAAAAGGACGATGTAGAGAAACCAGAATTTGTAGTCGGCATTGTATTCCACGCCGAAATACTTGTGGAGCGGCATTCCGCCTTGCTTGGCAGTGCGTGTGAACTCCAGCCCGAAGATGGTGGGCGCGGGAACCGGAGCGCCGTTGGGGCCACCTGTCACGTCAAGCCAGTTGTTGAGAATAAGACGGATGATTTCCCCGAAGCCCAAGGTCACGATGGCAAGATAATCGCCGTGCATCTTGAGGACCGGGAATGCCAGCACCATACCGAAAAATCCGGCAAGGATCGGCGCAATCACCAGTGCGCTCCAGAAGCCGAGGCCGAGATACTGGGAACCGAGCGCCAACAGATAGGCTCCGACCGCGTAGAATGCCACGTAGCCGAGATCGAGCAGACCCGCCAGGCCGACCACGATGTTCAGCCTGAGGCCGAGGAGACAATAGATCAGGGCGAGGATTGCGACGCCGAGGAAATACTTGTCCAACATGAACGGCAGAACCAGCCCCGCCAGGAACAGCAGGATCAGAAGAGGGGTGCGCGAACCCCGCGTTGCGGTGTTGACGGTCACGCCGCCGCCGCTCCGGAAAACCCGCTGAACGAACACACGGCCCATCGCGGTCATGCCGACCGCTGAAAGTGCTATCCGGCCTGCAGTCACGGCCGCGGCAAGAAGGACGGCGCGCCCGAGTTCGTTATGGAAGCTGAATCCGTCCAGGACGAGGCCAGAGACGGGTCCGAACAAGACCAGGGAAACGGCGAAGGTGAGCAGCGCTTCCTTGGCGAGGGTGAAGATTTTGGTCGTTTGCATCGTGTGTTCCCCCTCAGACTTTTTGCACTTCGGGTTTGCCGAGAAGGCCGTAAGGGCGGAAGAACAGAAGGGTGATAAGCAGGGCGAAGGCGAAGACGTCCTTATAGTCCGTGCTCACATAGCCGGCGAAAAGCGCTTCGGTGAGGCCGAGCAGGACGCCGCCGAGAACCGCGCCGGGCAGGGAGCCGATGCCTCCCAGAACCGCAGCTGTGAAGGCCTTTATGCCCATCACGAAGCCGATGAAGAAGTTGAACGAGCCGTAATTGAAGGTCACGAGGGTGCCGCCGACGGCCGCGGTGGACGCGCCGATGACGAAAACCGTCGAGATGATCCTGTCGGTGTTGACACCGAGCACGGCGGAAATCCTGAGGTTCTGCTGTGTCGCGCGGCATTCGCGGCCGATGCGGGTGTAGTTGATGACATATGTCAGAAGTGCCATTGCCGCGAACGCGGCGATGAGGATGACCGTCTGCATATAAGTGATCTGCGCGAAGTGCTGCGCGTCGCCGAACCGGAACGCTCCCTGGATGAGGGTGGGGACGCCCTGGTCGCGTGCGCCCTGGGCGATCTGCACATAGCTTTGGAGCATCAGGGAGATGCCGATGGCGGAGATGAGGGGGGCTAGCTTTGTCGACCCGCGAAGCGGCCGGTATGCGACCCGTTCGATCGCCCAGCCGTAGAACCCCGTGATGACGCAGGTGATGACGAGAACCGAGATCAGGGCGAACGGCACCGACTGTACGCCAAAGAAACCGAGCACGGCGAGTGTGATCGCGGCGACGTAGGCCGAAACCATGTAGACGTCGCCATGGGCGAAATTGATCATCCGGATGACACCGTAGACCATCGTGTATCCGACGGCGATCAAGCCGTAGATCGTGCCGAGCGTGATGCCATTGAATAGCTGTTGGACGAGTATGTACATGTCCATGGCGAACCCCTTTTTTTGTTTTTTTGGGCAGTGAAGCAACGGCCGGACATATCTGTCCGGCCGTTGCGTTGGTGCCTTAGTTCGTCAGGACAGGGGTGCCCTTGTCGTCGAACTTGTAGAAGACGAACTTGAAGTCTTTGATGTCGCCCTTGGCATCCCAGGTGATCTTGCCGATTGCGGAGTCGACCGTGTTGCTGCGGAGCCAATTGGTCTGTGCCTTGAGATCGTCTCCGGCCTTCAGCGCGGCGATGACCGCCTGGGCGTTGGCGTAGCCGTAGAGGACATAGTTCGCCGGCGTGATGTTGTCCTTCTTCAGCACGTCCTGGACGTCCTTGGTCGTCGGATCAAGAAGCGGATCGGGCGTCGCCGAGTAGTAGACGTTCTTGAGGTTTGCGGGACCGCCCGMCGCGGCGACGATTTCAGCCTGCGCGAACGCGTCGCCCGTGACGAACGCCACGTCGAGACCCTGTTCCTTGAGCTGACGCACAAGCGGACCGCCCTCGGGGATGAGGCCGCCGAAGTAAACGACATTTGCCCCGGAGCTCTTGATCTTGGTGACGATGGCGTTGAAGTCGCGTTCGCCGCGGGTCAGGCCCTCGTAGAGTACGGGCTTGACGCCCCGCGCCTCGATGGTCTTTTTCAGAGCGTCTACGAGGCCCTGTCCATAGGTGTCCTTGTCGTGGATCAGCGCGATCTTGTCACGCTTCAGCGTGTCGAGGATGAACGCGCCGGCGACGACGGCCTGCTGGTCGTCTCGGCCGCAGCCGCGGAAAAGGTTGTCGAAACCACGGTCGGTCACCGTCGGATTGGTGGATGACGGCGTCATCTCGAGTATGCCCGCGTCATTGTAGACTTCAGATGCTGGGATTGTGTTTGAAGAGCAGAAGTGCCCGATGACCGCCTGGACTTTGTCCTGGTCGACGAAATGATTGGCAACCGCCACGGCCTGCTTGGGTTCGCAGGCGTCGTCGCCCTTGACCAGCTCGATCTGCTTGCCATTGATGCCGCCGGCGGCGTTGACCTGTTTCACGTAGGCGGAGACGCCACTGAAAATCTGTTCGCCGAACGTGGCGTTCGCGCCCGTGAACGGCCCCGCGACGCCGATCTTGATCGTGTCGGCGGCGAAAGCCGGGGCGAGAAGAACCGACGACGCGACCACGCTGGCCGCGAGAAGCTTGAGAATCTGTTTCACTGAGAATTTCCCTCTGGTTTGAAGTCAATCTGGATTGGCTGCCGCGGTTCGATCCGCGTTCATGTTGTTGCGTCCGCCGGACGTGGTGCTCGATCGACGCCCCTCCTTTGCTCGCCCGAAGTTTCGAAAAATCCCTGCCCGTTTTCAGTTGACACATGTATGATAAGTGACATATACCAAGCTCGTCAAGCGGAATTATTGTTTCAGGCTTCCCGGGCCGATTGGCGAGGGAACTCGCAGGCTTGCGCCCGCGCGCTGGAAATCCGCTTCAAGGAATGTGAAGCTGCCGACGGACCAAGAGTGGGGAATCAAATGGCAAACAGGGCATCACGGAATTGCCGCGCCGGGGTCGACATCGGAGGGACCTTTACGGATGTCGCCCTCGAGTTGGACGGCGTGCTCCATTCGACCAAGGTGCTGACGGACTACGCGGCTCCGGAGCGGGCTATTCTTAGGGGTGTGCAGGCGGTCGCCGACCTCGCCGGGATCGGGCTTGGCGAAATCCAGCAATTGATCCACGGCACGACGCTCGCGACGAACGCCCTCATCGAGCGGCGAGGGGCCAAGACCGCGTTGGTCACCACCGAAGGCTTCCGAGACGTCCTCGAAATGCGGACCGAAAACCGCTTTGAACAGTACGACCTCAACATCTCGCTGCCCCCGGCGCTCATCGAACGCGCGGATCGCTTTGTCGTCCGCGAGCGCGTCGACGCGTCGGGCAAAGTGTTGCTCCCGCTCGACGAGGCATCCGTCGGCGCGGTTGTCGACGCGATCCGGAAGGGCGGTTACGAGAGCGTCGCAATCGGGTTCATCCATGCCTACGCCAATGGCCGCCACGAGGCGTCGGTCCGCGACGCGTTGCTGGCCCGCATGCCCGGCCTCTCGGTGTCGATCTCCTCGGAAGTCTCGCGGCAGATGCGCGAGTTCGAACGCTTCAACACCGTCTGCGCCAATGCCTATGTCAAGCCGGCCATCAAGTCGTATCTCGACCGCCTGGTGGTTTCGCTCAAGGACATCGGCGTCGTCTGCCCGGTCTTCATGATCCATTCCGGCGGCGGCATCGTCTCGGTGGAGAGCGCTTCCGAATTCCCGGTGCGCCTTGTCGAGTCCGGTCCGGCGGGTGGCGCGATCTTCGCGGCCGACGTGGCGCGTCATCACGGACTCGACTCGGTGGTTTCATTCGACATGGGCGGCACCACGGCGAAAATCTGCCTCATCGAGAACCATGTCCCGAAGACGGCGAAGACCTTCGAAGTCGCCCGCACCTACCGTTTCCGCAAGGGAAGCGGGATGCCGATCTCAATTCCCGTTGTCGAAATGGTGGAGATCGGTGCTGGCGGTGGTTCGATTGCCGGCGTCGACTCAATGAGACAGATCAGGGTTGGGCCACACAGCGCGGCCTCGGAACCAGGCCCGGCCTGTTATCAGCGCGGCGGCACCAAGCCGACGGTCACCGACGCTGATCTCATCCTCGGCAAGCTCGATCCCGATAATTTCGCCGGCGGCGCGATCAAGCTCTCGGTCGAGGCCAGCCGTAAGGCGATGGTCGATGAGATCGGGTCGGAGATCGGTCTTGACGATATCGGCGCAGCCTATGGCACCTGCGAACTCGTCGACGAGAACATGGCCAATGCCGGACGCGTTCACACCGTTGAGAACGGCAAGAACATTGCCGACTTCACCATGATCACCTTCGGCGGAGCGGGTCCGCTGCATGCCGCGCGCCTCTGCGAGAAGATGGGTATTTCCACCTTTCTCGTGCCGCCCGGCGCCGGTGTCGGTTCCGCCATCGGCTTTCTCAAGGCACCCTTCGGCTACGAGGCTGTCCGCAGTTCGGTGTTCAATCTTTCGCGTTTCGATTGGGCTGCCGCCAACCGCCTGCTGGAAGACATGACGACGGAGGCGCTCGGCTTCGTCGAAGGCGGCCTCGATGACAAGGAACCCGTTCTCGAGCGCACGCTGTTCATGCGCTACGCCGGACAGGGCTGGGACATTCCAGTCGCGCTGTCGTTCGCCAAATTCGACGGCGGCGGCGCGGCATCGTTGACCGCGACTTTCGAGCAGGCCTATGGCCGCTTCTTCGGCCGGGCGATCGAGGGCCTCGAAATCGAGATCGTCAGCTGGTCCGTGAAGGCGAGCTCGCCGCTCCCTCCCGTCGAACGTGTCGGCTCGGTCGATGCGGGAAGCCAGGTTATGCCGAGCTCCCGCAGGCAATTGTTCGATGCGGCCTCGGGCGCGTTCCTGGATGCGGGTATCCACAGGCGCGACGATCTGACTGCGGGGGATGTCGTCCGGGGCCCGGCGGTCATCGTCGAGCGCGAGACGTCCACCGTCATTACCGCGGCATTCAAGGCGATCGTCCAGCGCGACGACTGCCTTCTTGTAACCCGTCTCTGAGGATTGATCCCATGAACCAGTCAATGATCGACATCCATATGCAGGTCATGTGGAACCGTCTCGTTTCCGTGGTCGAGGAGCAAGCCCAGACCCTGATCCGCACGGCGTTCTCGACGAGCGTCCGCGAGGCGGGAGACCTCTCCGCAGGCATCTTCGACCTTGAGGGCAGAATGCTGGCACAGGCGGTGACGGGCACGCCGGGCCATGTGAACGCAATGGCGGAATCCGTCGCCCACTTCATCAACGACATCGGCCGCGACAACATCTTCGAAGGCGACGTCTACATCACGAACGACCCCTGGAAGGGAACGGGGCACCTCCACGACATCACGATCGTCACCCCGTCATTCCATCACGGCAAGCATGTCGGATATTTCGCCTCGACTGCGCATGTCGTCGACGTCGGCGGCCGCGGCTTCGGCCCGGATGCCCGCGAAGTCTATGAAGAGGGCCTCTTCATCCCGATCATGAAGTTCTTCGAACGGGGCGAGGTCAACAAGACGCTCATTCAGTTCGTCAGGAACAACGTCCGTGAGAACGACAAGGTCGTCGGCGACCTTTATGCGCTCGCGGCCTGCAATGAGACCGGACACCGGCGTCTGGTCGACATGCTGACCGAGTTTAATCTCGCCGATCTCGACATGATCGGCGGCTTCATCCTCAGGCACAGCCGCGAGGCCACGCTCGAGCGCCTGCGCAACTTGCCGCACGGCAGCTGGACCTACTCGCTGGACCTCGACGGCTATGACGAGCCTGTCCACCTGGCCGCCAGGCTGACCATCGGCCCGGAGGGCGTTCTCGTCGATTTCGACGGCACTTCGGGGATGAGCAAGTTCGGCATCAACGTGCCGCTCGTCTATGCCAAGGCGTATGCCTGTTACGGCATCAAATGCGTCGTCGCCCCGGAAATCCCCAACAACGCGGCGTCGCTGGCACCCTTCGAGGTGGCTGCGCCGGAAGGCTGCATCCTGAACGCCAAACGCCCGGCGCCTGTCGCGGTCCGCCATGTGCTCGGCCATTTCGTGCCGGACCTCGTGCTCGGTGCGCTTCATCAGGCATTGCCCGGCAAAGTGCCCGCGGAAGGCGCGAGCGCGCTGTGGAACCTGCACATGAGCGTCCGTCCGGTGGCCGACCAGATCGGCGGCAAGGGCGCGGAAATCCTGATGTTCAACTCGGGCGGCAGCGGCGCGCGTCCGGCTCTGGACGGTTTGAACGCCACCGCGTTTCCGAGCGGCGTCCACACCATGCCGATCGAAGCGACCGAGAATGTCGGCCCGGTCATCGTCTGGCGCAAGGAGCTGCGCGAGGGCTCCGGTGGCGCGGGCGAACTGCGCGGCGGCCTCGGGCAGACGATCGAGATTTCGGCGGCCGAGGGATACAGCTTCCGCTTCTCCGCGATGTTCGATCGCCTCGAGCATCCGGCACGGGGCAGGGATGGCGGGCAAGACGGCGCGGCCGGCTCGGTTTCGCTCGACGACGGAACGAAACTTCGCGGCAAGGGCCTGCAGTTCGTGCCCGAGGGGCGCAAGCTGGTCCTGCAATTGCCTGGCGGCGGTGGCTTCGGCGATCCCAAGCGTCGTCCGGCTGCGCAGGTCGAGAACGACCGTCGTCATGGATACATCACCGATGAACAATGCGCCGCATATGGCAAGGCAGGAGCCAGGGGAGACTCCCAATGAATATGATGGTTTTTGAAAGCTCGAGAGCCGCGACGATTAAGTCGTCGCCGTCCATGGCCGTCTCCATGGCTGCCAAGGCGATGCGCGCCAAGGGCGAGCATGTCGTTGATCTGTCCCTGGGCGAACCGGATTTCGACACGCCTGACCACATCGTGGATGCGGCCGTCGATGCGATGCGGCGCGGGATTACCCGCTACACCGCTCCGGATGGGATGCCCGAGCTACGCGAGGCAATCGTTCGCAAGTTCAAGCGCGAGAACGGGCTTGACTATGCCATGGACGAGATTTCCATCGGCAACGGCGCGAAGCAGATCCTTTTCAACGCGTTTCTCGGCACGCTCGAACCCGGTGACGAGGTCGTCGTGCCGGCACCCTACTGGGTATCGTACACCGATATCGTGATCCTCCACGGCGGCATTCCCAAGATCGTGCCGTGCGGCGTCGAACAAGACTTCAAGATCACACCGGAGCAGCTTGAGGCGGCGATCACGCAGAAGACGCGGTGGTTCCTGTTCAACTCGCCGTCCAACCCGACGGGCGCGATCTACACCGCAACGGAACTGAAGGCATTGGGCGAGGTGCTGTCCCGCCATCCTCGCGTCGCTGTCATGTCTGACGAAATCTACGAGCATATCGTCTGCGGCGACGTCCCCTTCACATCGGTGGGCGTGGCCTGCCCCGAGCTTCGGGACCGTACGCTCATCATCAACGGGGTCTCCAAGGCGTATGCCATGACCGGATGGCGGCTTGGTTACGCAGCTGGTCCGAAGGCACTGACCAAGGTCCTGAACAAACTCCAGTCCCAGAGCACGACGTGCGCCTCGTCGATCACGCAATACGCCGCCGCCGCCGCGCTGGACGGTCCGCAGGACTTCGTGACCAACGCCGTCGCCGAGTACAAAGCTCGAGGCGAACTCGTCGCCAGAGGTTTCGGGGCGATCCCGGGTCTCGAGGTGAGGGCACCGGAAGGGGCGTTCTACCTTTTCCCGAAATGCGCCCCCTATATCGGCCGCACCGCGCCCGATGGTACTCCGATCAGGAACGACACCGATCTGGCGTCCTATCTGCTCAAGACGGGCAAGGTGGCGACCGTTCCGGGTGGGGCGTTCGGCGTAGAGACATACATCCGGCTCTCCTTCGCCACCTCTCGGGAAAACCTGAAGATCGCGATCGACCGCATCGCCGACGCATTGAGCCAGCTTCGCTGAGGGATATCGACATGAGTGATTACAATCGAGTTCTTCTGACCGGTGCCGCAGGCGCGTTGGGCACGCAGTTGCGCAAATCCGGAACCCGCCTCGGCAAGATCGTCCGCCTGTCGGCGCGAAACGCTTGCGAAAACCTCGCTCCACACGAGGAGGACATGCCCGCTGACCTCGCTGACTTCGATGCCGTCGCCGCGGCGGTCAAAGGGTGCGACGCTATCGTGCACATGGGCGGCCAAGGCCTGGAAGCCGCGTGGAAGACCATTCTCGACGCCAATATCGCTGGCAGCTACAACATCTATGAAGCAGCGCGCCAGCATGGCGTCAAGCGCATCGTCTATGCCAGCTCCGTTCACGCGATCGGTTTCTACGAGCGAACGGAAACCATCGATGGAAACGTGCCGACACGTCCCGACAGCCTCTATGGCGTGTCGAAGACCTTCGTGGAAAACCTCGCGCGCTACTACTTCGACAAATTCGGCATCGAGACGGTATCGCTTCGCATCGGCTCGTCTTTCCCGGAGCCGATCGACCGCAGGCATCTCATCACATGGCTCTCCTATCGCGATTGCCGCCAGCTCGTCGAGAAGAGCCTGTCGGCAGAGCGCGTCGGCTTCATGGTGGCCTATGGCATGTCGAACAACAGCCAGGCGTTCTGGGACAACCGCACTGCGGCCTCCCTCGGCTATAAGCCTGAAGACAGTGCCGACGACTTCGCCGAAAAGGTCTTCGCCAACACGAAGCAGGGCGATCCCAACGATCCCGCCGTCCGCTACCAGGGCGGCAGCTTCGCTGCGGCCGGCCACTTCGAAGACAAGCAGAGGTGAGGCTCGACGATGCAGGCTTCGAAATCCTCCTATGACGTCGTGATTGTCGGCGGCGCCGTCGTCGGCAGCTCGACCGCCTATTTCCTTGCCACCAACCCGGACTTCAAGGGTTCGGTTCTGGTGATCGAGAAGGACTGGACGTACCAGCGGTCGGCGACGGCGCTGTCTTCGAGTTCGATCCGGCACCAATTCTCCAACGCCATCAACGTCAAGGTCTCGCAGTTCGGGACCGAGTTCATTCGTAACTTCAAGGAGAACGTCGCCGTCGACGACGACACGGCCGAGATCGGATTCCATGAGGCAGGTTACCTCTTTCTTGCCGCCGACGAACGTGGCGAGCAGGTCCTGCGACGCAACCATGAAACTCAGGTCGCCTGCGGGGCGGACGTGACGCTGCTCGATCCCGATGGGCTCGGCCGTCGCTTCCCCTGGCTCAATCTCGACGGTCTCGTCCTCGGCAGCACGGGCGAGCGCGGGGAGGGCTGGTTCGACAGCGTCGGCCTTCTGCAGGGCTTCCGAAAGAAGGCGCGCTCCCTCGGTGTCGAGTATATCGAGGACGAGGTCGTCGTCGTGAACCGAGAGGGCAACCGTATCGTGTCGGTGACCACGAAGAGTGGCCAGACGATCGGCTGCGGCACAATGGTGAACACGTCCGGCACCAACGGCAAGAAGGTCGCCCGGATGGCCGGAGTTGACGTCCCTGTCGAACCGCGTCGGCGCTCTCTGTTTGTGGTCGACTGCCGGACGCCGCTCGAAGGGAAGGTGGGTTTGACCATCGATCCGACTGGAGTCTTCTTCCGGCCCGAAGGTAAATTTTACCTCATGGGGACCTATCCCAAGCACGATCCCGAGGTCGATCCGAATGACTTCGACGTCATGCACGCCGAATTCGATGAGGAAATCTGGCCGACGATGGCAGAACGGGTTCCGGCTTTCGAAGCGATCAAGGTCGTCAATTCCTGGGCCGGGCATTACGACTACTGCGTGCTCGACCACAATGTGGTGCTCGGACCGCATACCAAGGTCGGGAATTTTCTGTTTGCGAACGGTTTCAGCGGCCACGGGCTCCAGCAATCCCCGGCCATGGGTCGTGGGCTGAGTGAACTCATCACATACGGGTCGTTCAAGACCTTGGACTTGTCGCCGTTTGGCTATGAGCGGGTGGTCGCCAACCGTCCGTTCCTGGAAGACGCTGTTATCTGACTCAATCGGGGGAACCCAATGGAAATGACCAGGACCACCCGCACCGGCGGGCAGGTGCTCATTGATGCACTCCGGATTCACGGTGTCGAACGCGCGTTCTGCGTCCCGGGTGAGAGTTACCTTGCGGCACTCGACGCGCTTCATGACGCGGGCGACGATATTGAGCTGATCGTCTGCAGACAGGAAGGCGGCGCTGCCTACATGGCCGAGGCCTATGGCAAGATGACGGGCAAGCCGGGCATCTGCTTCGTGACCCGAGGTCCTGGTGCAACGAACGCCTCCATCGGCGTCCATACCGCCTTCCAGGATTCGACCCCCATGATCCTGTTTATCGGGCAGGTGGCGCGGGATCAGATGGAGCGCGAGGCGTTCCAGGAAATCGACTACCGTCGGATGTTCGGCCAGATGTCCAAGTGGGTGGTCGAGATCGAAGACGCCGCGCGCATCCCTGAACTGATCAGCCAGGCCTTTCACCGCGCTGTCAACGGGCGCCCAGGTCCAGTCGTGGTGGCACTTCCCGAGGATATGCTGACGGACCGGGTCGATGTCGCCGATGTTCCGCACTATAAGAAGGTCGAGACCTATCCCGGCGATGAGGAACTCGCCGAGCTGCGCCGTCTTCTCGAAACAGTGAAGCGCCCAATGGTCGTCGCCGGCGGCGGCGGCTGGACGAGCAAGTCAGTCGAACAGCTGCGTCAATTCTCCGAAGCACTCTCGCTTCCCGTCGCTGCCTCGTTCCGATGCCAGGACCTGTTCGACAACACCCATCCCAACTACGCGGGCGACCTCGGCCTGGCGGCGGGACCCAAACTGATCCAGCATATGAAGGACTGCGATCTGCTGATTTCGGTCGGCGCGCGGCTCGGAGAGATGACGACCGGGGCCTACACTCTGATCGATATCCCGGTTCCGAAGCAGACATTGGTGCACATCCATTCCGGCGCTGAAGAGCTCGGTCGTGTCTACCATGCGACCTTGCCGATCAATGCGACGCCCGTCGGGTTTCTTTCGAAGGCGCTCAAGCTCGCGCCTCTGGAGAAACCGTCATGGGCGGAATGGACCGCGAAAGCCCACGGAGACTATCTTGAGAACCTGAAGCATCCTATTGTCCCCGGCCCGGTGCAAATGGGCGATGTGATGGAATGGCTCCGGTCGCATCTTCCGGCCGACGCGATCCTGACGACGGGTGCGGGCAACTACTCCGCCTGGGCGCATCGGTTCTATCAATACCGGACCTTCCGCACCCAGTTGGGACCGACCAACGGTTCGATGGGCTACGGTGTTCCGGCCGCCATCGCCGCCAAACTGACCAATCGCGACCGCACCGTGGTGGCGTTCGCAGGGGATGGCTGCTTCCTGATGAACGGCCAGGAAATTGCGACGGCGATGCAGTACGACGCCCGCGTGATCTTCCTCGTTATCAATAATGGCATGTATGGCACGATCCGGATGCATCAGGAGCGAAGCTATCCCGGTCGCGTCTCCGGCACGATGCTGACAAACCCTGATTTCGCGTCGATGGCGAGATCCTATGGTCTTCACGGCGAGACCGTGGAGTCGACCGAGGAGTTTGCGGCCGCGTTCGAGCGGAGCGAAGCGTCAGGCAAGCCCGCGCTGATCGAGATCAGGATTGACCCGGAGGCGCTGACGCCAAAGATGAGCTTGTCGCAGATTCGTGAGCACGCGAAAGCACAAGGAAAATAATGGCGACAGGCTCGTTCCCGGCCCGCCTCGAAGCCATATCGGGCGGCAGCCAGACCGTCGAGAGGCGAGACTGTCGCATTACTAAATAGCCTCTACATGATGATGTCGCATAAGGTTTGTTATGGAACTGAAATCAACTTGACTTTTGAGTACGCTTCTACCGGCCTTTACACCAGCCTGCGACCAGCAACCAGAGAGCCATGTATATTGAATTCATCAGCGACACGCTCAAATCACGCCTAGGCCGGACGCAAATCACCCGACCAGCTCTATTCCGCACGGCCATCAGACATTTCATAGCTGGTGGCCGTGATCGCCAGCGTGTCTTCCCGCCTGATGAAGCCTCGCTTGGCATGCGGCATTGTGGTCTTAACTGAAATCACCATGCCAGCCTCTAGCGGATGACCGTCATCGATGCCCGCCTCGTCCATCAGCCGGTCGAGCCTGGCCGGTCAGCTGCCGGCCGGAATGATGCGGAAGTCCGGCAGATCTCGCAACATGCGCTCCGGCCCGGCGGGCGAATAAACCACGAAGAGCTGCATCGGGCCTGGCCCGCTGTTCAAGGTCGAGTGGAAACGGCTCTCCGGAACGAAAATTGTACAGCCGGGCCCAACCTGCTGGACAACCGGATGGCCCTTCTCGTCTTCCACCATCTGCTCACCGGTGCCGGAAATCACGAAGATGATCTCCTCGGAGCCCGGATGGTTATGGCGCGTGTGGCCTCGGCCGCTCGGTAGGTCCACGACGCCGCCGGAAAAGGTCTTGGCGCCGTTCACCTCCGGTCCGACAGTGAGCGCCAGCCGGCCCCAATCGAAGCCGAACGCGTCGACATCCTTCGGGTAGACGAAAAATTCCTTCATATGCTTTCCTCCCAATTTCCTTGTCAGCGGTGCGGACGGCCAGCGATGTGAAATCCTCGGCCTCGTTGAATATGTAAGGCGTCGTTGTAAGTATCACCGCCGCGCGACAGTTCGATCGCAGATTGTTCTGGTGGCGGTGAGACCGATCAGGCCGCCGGAGATCTAGCCCTGCTCTTCGCACCGCTCCGCCTCCCTCTCGATATCTGCTGGTCGGCCAGTACGCCGATCAGGATAACCGAGCCCATCACCGCGAAGTTGAGCGAGCTCGGTATCCCCAGTAGATTGACCAGGTTTTGCAGGATCTGAAGCAACACCGTGCCGAGAACGACACCAATGATCGACCCTTCGCCGCCGCGTAGCGAGCAACCGCCGAGCACTGCGGCGGCAATGGCGTAGAGTTCGTAGAAATTTCCGTGTGATGAGGGCGAAATCGAGCGTGTGTACATGGCAATGAAGATCGCCGCGACGGCGGTCAGCCCGCAGCAGATCACATAGGAGACGATAACGACGCTGGAGGTTGCGATGCCGCTATAGCGGGCAGCTTCCTCATTCTTGCCGACGGCGAAGAGATATCGCCCGAGCACCGAACGATGCAGCACGACGCCCATCACCAGCGTGACGATGGCAAAGGCGATCAGGCTGTTCGGGACGCCCAGCACACGGCCGGTGGTCAGCCATTCGAGCGTGGGGAAGCTGGCGCCGAATGGAAAACCCGCAGTGGAATCGTCGGTATAGTAGCGCGCCACGCCGCGATAGATCAGCAATCCGCAGAGCGTGACGACGAATGGCTGCAGGTGCATCCTGGCGACCAGGAAGCCGTGGACCAGCCCGATCAGACAGCCGAGACCGATGACCAGGACCACCGCTATGCTCCAGTTCACCGTACCGAGCGCCACGAGATCGATGAAGATCACGCCGAGCAAGGCTATGATCGAGCCCACCGACAGTTCGATGCCGCCGGCGATGATCACGAAGGCCTGCGCCACGGCGAAGATGCCGAACAGGCCGATCAGATTGGCGGTATTGGCGAGGTTGATCGGCGAGAGGAAGCGCGGATTGATGATCGCCACGACCGCGCCGACGACGATGATCAGGATCAGCAGCCAGAGATCTTTCCGGTTGATCATTGCACCAGTTCTCCTTCCCTCGCCGTCCGTTCTGCTTCCTCGGCACCGGCTCGTCCGACGGCCAGCGCCATGATCGCCGCTTCGCCAACCTCCTGCCGGCCAAGCTCGCCGGCGATGCGGCCCTCATGCATGACCACGACCCGGTCGCTGATGCCGATCACCTCTTCCATGTCGCTGGAGATCATCAGGATACCGACGCCGGCATCCGAGAGATCGYGCATCAGCCGGTAGATCTCGCTCTTGGCCCCCACATCGATGCCGCGTGTCGGCTCGTCGAAGATGAGGACTTTTGGCGCCATCGACAGCCATTTGGCCAGCACCACCTTCTGCTGATTGCCGCCCGAGAGCGAACGAACCTCGACCTTGACGTCGGGGCAGCGGATATCGAGCGCCTGCCGCTGCCGCTCGGCCTGCAACCGCTCGGCACGCCTTTGCATCAGGCCAAAGCGGCTGAAACCAGATGCATTCGCCAGCGTGACATTCTCCGTGACCGGAAATTCGAGCACGAGACCGGAGTGCTTCCTGTCTTCAGGCACGAGATAAATGCCGTGGTGAATGGCGTCGCCGGGCGATGATATGGACACAGGCGCACCGTCGACAAGGATTTGCCCCGCCAGCGGACGGTCAAGCCCGAACAGAGTGCGGGCAAACTCGGTCCGGCCGGCGCCAACCAGGCCGGCCAGGCCAACAATCTCGCCTTTGCGGACGGACAGGTCTACCTCTTCAGCCGGCCAATGTCCGGTTCTGAGCGCCCGTGCCTCCAGAATGGGATCTCGCGGTGCATTCTTGGGTGGAAGGTAAAGCGTCTTGAGGTCGCGGCCGATCATATGCCGGATCATCTCTCGTGGCTTGATGTCTCCGCCGGTCAACTCCGAGACCCGCTTGCCGTCCCGCAGCACGACCACGCGGTCGGCGACGTTCTGAACCTCGATCAATCGATGCGAAATGAAGATGACGCTCACGCCATYGGCTTTCAGTCGTCGGATGGTCGCCAAGAGCCTCTCGGTCTCAGCTGCCGTGAGGCTCGACGTGGGCTCATCCATGATGATCAGCCTGGCCTTGAGCGATAAGGCCTTGGCGATTTCGACCAGCTGCATTTCCGCCAGCGAAAGCTCGGCCAATGCCGTCTGCGGCGCGAAATCCGCACCCAGCTGGCTGAGCAGCGGGCGTGCCATCGCCGTCATATTCTCCTCGTCGACCAGCCAGCGCCAACCGCGCCGGCGTGGCTCCCTGCCGATGAAGATATTGGCCGCGACGGTCAGATTGTCGAACAGGTTGAGTTCCTGATGCACGAAAGCGATGCCGGCGGCCATCGACCGGGCGACAGTCAGCCGCTCCAGCCGGTCGCCCGCGACCACCAGATGGCCGCGGGTCGGTGCGACCACCCCGCCCAATATCTTCATCAGCGTCGACTTGCCGGCGCCATTTTCGCCGACAAGGCCGAGAACTTCGCCTGCTGCCACCGACAGGCTGACCCGATCGAGCGCAACCACGCCTGGATAGTCTTTTCCAATTTCAATGATGTCGATGAAAGGCTGCGTCATCCGTCGATATGAACCCACCCCCAACCATAGCTGCAACATACACGAGATACAGGCCGACGGGAGGTGTTGCCGGCCTGTATCCTCCGAGGTCTCAGCCGCCGTTGACGCGCGACTTCAGTTCGGCCTCGAATGCGTCGACATTGGCCTTGTCGATGATCTGTGTGGGCACGATCAGCAGCTTGCTGTCCGGGACCACTGACTTGTCGCCTTCGAGATATTTGGCCATCAATTTCATGCCCTGATATCCCCATTCGAACGGTTGCTGCACGACCGTGCCGGCGATCGTCCCCTCGCGAACGCCACCCAGGGTGATCGGGTCCTCGTCGAAGGCGATCACGGTGATCTGGCCGAGCTTGCCTGCTTCCTTGAGCACTTCGTAGATGCGCGGCGGATTATAGGAATAGAAGCCGACCATGCAGTTGATGTCGGGATTGGCGGCAAGCGTGTCCTCGACATTGCGTTTGGCTCTCGTCTGGTCGATATCGTCGCCGCGAACGTCGATCAACTCGACCTTCGAACCGGCGATGACCGACTTCATGCCCTCGATACGCTCGCGGGCATTGTCGGCGCCCGGCAGCCCGACGAAGCCCATGCATTTGCCGCCGTTCGGGAGTGCCTTGAGGGCGATTTGCCCCGCCTGCTTGCCGGCATCGGTATTGGACGAGCCGATATAGGCGATGCGGTTGGTGGCGGGCGCATCGGAGTCGGTGGTGAACAGCGGCACCTGCTTGCCGATCTCGTTGAGTGCCTCGGTCGACGATTTCGGATCGACGGCGCTGACCATGATCGCCGAGACGCCGGCTGCGACCAGGTCGTTCATCAGGCGTTGCTGGACGGCAGCGGCAGCCTGCTCAGGATATTTGAACTCCAGTTCGTAATTCGGCAGTTCCTTCTGCGCCTTGCGCACGCCCGCCTCGGCAAGCTTCCAGAAATCGGATGCGCCGTTGACGACAAAAACCAGTTGCTTCTTGTCTTCGGCATGCGCGCCGGTGACCGCAAATGCTGCGGTGAGCAACAACGCCGGAAGTGTCAGTTTCATCTTCATCTGTTCCTCCATCCACTTGATTGTCGTTGAACATGGTCAAAGCGCCGCCGTGCCCCCACTTCGCGGGTGGGCCAGCATTGCTGAATGCCTGAAGAGATGGAGCCGGCTCTGTGTTGGCAGAGCCGGCCTGCCTGTCAGCCGCCGATGCAGTTGCCGGCATTGTCCTGCGTGCATTCGTCCAGGCCGGTATAGATGATCGGCTCGACGGCCTTGCCGTTGATCAGGTCGAGCATCACGCTCGGCGCGCGGTAGCCCATTTCAAACGGCCGCTGTCCCACCTGTACGTCGCTTCGGCCAGCCTTGAGCGCGTCCATTTGCGGTGGCAGCGTGTCGCCGGCGACGATGACGAGCTGCTTGGACTTCAGCTTGTCCATCACCTGATCGGTCACCTGCGCATAGGCCTGCGGCGCGAACTGCGCCCAGCCGCCGATCAGCATGAAGGCGGTGAGATCAGGATGCGCCGTGAATGTGTCGGCCATCTGCTGGTTGGCGAGATCGATCTGGTCATTGGTGAAGACGGGGCATCCGTCGATCTCGGTCCATCCACCCTCGCCTTTCAGGCGCTCGACGCCCTTCGTACCGGAGAGCGTATCGCGCGTGCCGGCGGCTCGGGCGTTGATATTGGCGGCAGCGACATTGCCGAGCTGCAGGCAGACGGTGCCGCCTTCCGGCTTCAGCTTCTTGAGATGTTCGGCGAACTTGACGCCCATCAGATAGTTGTCCGTGCCGAGATAGGTCTTGCGCAGCCCGGCATCGCCGGCCGCGAGATCCGCGTCGATGGTCATGACGGGGATCTTGGGATTGACCTTCTTGAGAAGGTTGGCCATCAGCGGCGCGTTCGACGGCGAAATGGCGATCGCCGCTATGTCAGGCTTGTTGAGCAGATCTTCGACGATCTGGACTTCGCCGGCTTCATCGGCGCTCGATGCAGGACCGGTATAGAGGCATTTATAGCCGGAACTCGCGTTCTCCTTATTCCATTTCTGGCAGCCGAGATTGATCTGTTCGAAGAACGGGTTGTCCAGACCCTTGACGACGATCGCCAAAGTCTTGTCGGCACCGAGCGCCGTGGACGAAAGCAATGTGAGCGCGGCAATTGCAAGCGTGGCAGTCAGTAACTTCCTCATGAATTCCTCCCAAAATTCGAGTGACGTTGATGCACTTCCCCCGGAAAGGTCCGGGCCTCAACCTGGATACCAGACGCGCCTGGCGTCGCCGGGCGGGCGCTGGTAAGTCCAGGAAGCTTCGATCAGCCGCGCGGTGTCGTAGACGGGTCGCCAGCCGAGCTCGGCCTTGGCCCGCGTATTGTCCAACCAGTTGCTGACATAGTTGCTGCCGATATCGATCGAGGGCAGGCCGCGGCTGCGGGCAAGATAATCCGCGACCACAGCATAATTCACCGGCTCGTCCATCGCGATATTATAGAGCCGCTGGCGGGCCTCGCGCGCTTCGAGCGCCTTCAGGACGGCAGCGACGAGATCGTCGACATGGACGAAATTGCGGTTGATCGGCGCTCCGGACGCATCCCGGAGCAACGGCACCGTACCGTTCGCCCGACAGGTCTCGGCCTGCTCCGGAGACACCATCGATGACCAATCCGGGCCGCCGAACCTGTCGGGACCAAAGGACAGGCTTGCCTTGAAATCGTCCTTCTCCATGATCCAGGGCGCCCTCAGGCAGCACCAGTCGACGCCGTATTGGATGCCGAACTGCTGGACCATCACCTCTTCGAGAACCTTGGAGAGTGCATAGCAGCCGGGATAGGCCATATAGGGCGCATCTTCGGTGATCGGCGCCGGATGCCGGTGAAAGAAGTGACCGAGGGCCGCGTCCCCGCCGATCAGCACGAAACGGCGGGCCGAGGCACTCGACCGAAACTCTTCAAGCAGCCAGAACAGACCTTTGACCGTGACGTCCATGACCGTTTCCGGAATTTCCTTGCAGGTCGCCAGATGCACGACATGAGTCACGCCCTGAACAGCCTGCCGGCATATCTCGCGATCGGCGATCGAGCCGTGGATCACCGACAGCCGGCTTGCCGCCGGCAAGCTGCGATTGTGGCAGAGAGCCCGGATCTCGGTTTCGGCATGCGCTGGGTCCGACAGGACAGCCGAAATCAACGCCTGCCCGACCTTGCCGGTCGCGCCGGTTACCAGCACGCGCATTCGTCCTCCCCCAAACAGCTCAATAAGCTGTCTAATCATATAATATTATTTGTCTGATAAATCATTTTATATGTCTTGTCCAGCTATTGACGAGCCGGGATATTTGCGTCCAAACTTGCATGCGAAGGGGAGGAATTGATGCCGGTACTGAGATTGGAGGGGATTTCCAAGCATTTTGGCGCCATCCAGGCGCTCAGCAATTTTTCCATGTCGATCGAAAAGGGCGAAGTCGTGGGCCTCATGGGCGACAATGGCGCCGGCAAGTCCACACTCGTGAAGGTCGTCGCCGGCAACTTCCGCCCCTCGCACGGCCGCATCTACATTAGGGATCGGGAGGTGCAGTTCCACCGCCCGGTCGAGGCGCGCGAGAACGGCGTCGAGATCGTCTACCAGGACCTCGCGCTCTGCGACAACCTGACGGCTGCCGTGAATGTCTTTCTCGGCCGGGAAATGACCCGCCGCTTCGGCCCATTCAGGATCATGGACTACCGTGGCATGAACGCTGTGGCCGCTCGGCTATTCAAGGAACTCAAATCCGAAACACGCCCGAAAGACCTGGTCAAGGACATGTCCGGCGGCCAGCGCCAGGCGGTGGCGATTGCCCGGACACGGCTTTCATCCGCCGATATCGTGTTGATGGACGAACCGACAGCGGCAATATCGGTGCGGCAGGTGACGGAAGTCCTGAACCTTATTTCCGAATTGAAGCGGCAAGGCGTGGCCGTTGTCCTGATCAGCCACCGCATGCCGGACGTCTTTTCGGTCGCCGACCGGATCGTCGTCCTGCGGCGCGGCAACAAAGTCGCGGACAAGCGCACGGGTGAGACATCGCCCGAGGAAATCACCGGCCTGATCACCGGTGCGATAGAGCAGGCCTGAGGGAGCGCGCTAATGGCAATCGAAATCGAAAAGGCCATAGACAGGCAGACGCATACTCCGCTTTCGCTCTTGCTCTCCAAACCGGAATTCTGGGTCTTTGTCGCCGCTCTTCTGGCCTGCATCATGCTGAGCCTGCTGACCGACACGTTCGCGACCTCGCACAACCTTTTCAATGTGACCCGTAACTTCGCCTTTGTCGGCATTATCGCGCTTGGCATGACGGTGGTGATCATTTCGGCCGGCATCGACCTTTCTGTCGGCTCGGTGCTCTGCCTGTCGGCAATGATCCTGGCACTCTCGTTGAATGCGGGCTATTCCCTGTGGCTGTCGATCATCGCCGCTCTCGCCGCCGCACTCTTCGTCGGCGCCGTCAACGGCATGCTGATCGCCTATGTCCGCATTCCACCCTTTGTCGTCACGCTCGGCATGCTGTCGGTCGCCCGCAGCGCCGCCATGGTCTTGTCGCAAAACAAGATGATCTATCAGTTCGGTCCGGACCAAGACGAATTCTTCTGGCTCGGCGGTGGTTCCACCTTCGGGATCGCCAATCCGGTTTTAGCGTTGGTCATTCTCGCGGTGCTGACCGGGCTGGCGCTCAAATGGACGCGCTGGGGCGCGCATATCTTTGCCATCGGCAGCAACGAGAAGGCGGCGGTCCTGACCGGCATCGCGGTCCGGCGGACGAAGATCAGCGTCTATATGTTTTCGGCCCTGTTTGCCGGGATTGCCGGTGTTCTGGAGGCCGGCTGGCTTGGCGGCGTCACCACAAATCTCGGTCAATCGATGGAACTCAGCGTGATTGCGGCGGCTGTCATCGGCGGCGCAAATCTGATGGGTGGCGCGGGAACGGTATTCGGCTCCGTCGTCGGCGCCGCGCTCATCGAGATCATCCGTAACAGCTTGACTCTTTTGGGAATAAGTACATTTTGGCAGGGAGCATTTGTCGGGAGCTTCATTGTGATGGCAGTTGCCTTCGATCGAATTCGCGCCAATCGTGAATCTGACTCCTAACCTTTCGTCTGGAAATAGAATGCGTAATGTGAAGCCCACAGCGCCTCCGGGAAGGCGGGGCGAAATGCCTAGCGGTGAATCGGTCATATCAAGCAGGTCTCTATCCGGAAAATTCCTGATCAGTTCCAGCGTCCACACGTCGGTTGCCAATGAGATCGGTTCGCGGATCGTGCGCGGCGATTTTCCTCCGGCAACCTATCTGCCGAACGAAACGCAATGGGCTGACTATTTCGGGGTGAGCCGGACAGCGGTTCGAGAAGCAATCAAGATGCTGATGGCCAAGGGGCTGCTGAGCTCACGGCCCAAGCTAGGCACGTGGGTCACGGCCCGCGAGAGCTGGAATCTCCTCGACCGCGACGTCCTGAGCTGGTACGCGGCCTCGCCCGACTCGGCCTCTTTCCTGCGCGAGGTGCAGGAATTTCGCTACATCATCGAGCCGGAAGCCGCAGCACTTGCAGCCGAACGTCGCTCGGCCGAGCAGATGCAGGAAATCAGCGAAGCCGCACGCGACATGGGCATTGCACCGACACTCTCGGAGCGGACGCGGGCCGATACGCGCTTTCACCTGGCTATCCTCAAAGCGAGCGGCAACGAGTTGCTGATCCCGCTCGGAACGCTCATCGAGTCCGCATTGAACACCTTGTTCGTATTTGTGACGCGGGAAGCCAATAGCCTGAGGCATGCACAGGGCCTGCACGAGGCCATCGAAGAAAAGATCAGACTGCGTCAGCCGGACGAGGCGCGTAAAGCTGTCCGCAACCTGCTTGCGAATACGGATGAAATGATCGGCCGCAAGCGACCTTCGTGACGGACAGGAGTCTCGCGCATAAAAGAATCCGCGCCGTAGCCTCGATGATCCTGCTTGATCGCCCTGAAAGGAACCGAACTCACGACCCTTTGCTGTGCCACGACTGAGTCCAAGGACATCAGCACCTTCGCGATCGAGCTGATGTCCACGATAAGTTTGCTCTTGACATTGGTCAGCAATTGAACATGATCACATCCGCGCGATGTGGCGCAAGAAAACCTAGGCGACGTAGTCGGAACACCTGTTCGGATGACGGCGCTTTTTTTATGTCTGTTGGTGTTCTGCCTATTCGCTCAAGCGAAGGGGAACACTATGAAAAAACAACTGCTCTCACTGTCCGTTGCGGGATTGTCGGCGTTTTTCGCGGGCACAGCATTCGCCGAAACCAAGATCGGCGCCATTTTCGACCTCACCGGCGGCCTCAACATCTACGGTATTCAGCAGATGAACGCGCTGAAGCTCGYCGTCGAAGACATAAACGCCAAGGGCGGCCTGCTCGGCGCGCCGATCTCAGTGGCGTCCTATGACGCCCAGTCGGAGCAGAGCAAATACATCCAGTATGCCAACACCGCCCTGATGAGCGACAAGGTCGACGCGCTGTTTGCGGGCCTGACAAGCTCGTCGCGCGAAGCCATTCGGCCGATCGTGCGCAGAGCCAACATTCCCTATTTCTACGCCTCGCTCTATGAAGGCGGCGCCTGCGACAAGCAGACTTTCGTCACCGGTCCGTCCGCATCGCAGCAACTTTCCGTGCTGATCGACTGGGCCGTCAAGAAATATGGCAAGAAGATCTATATCATGGCGCCGGACTATAATTTCGGCACCATTTCCGCCCACTGGGTGCAGGAATATGCGGCGTCGATGGGCGCCGAAGTCGTCGGCGAGGATTTTCTCGCACTGACGGTCACCGACTACGCTCCGACCATCCAGAAAATCCAGGCCGCCAAGCCTAATTTCGTCGTCGCGCTGCCGGTCGGCGCCAATCAGACGGGCTTCCTCGAGCAGTTCGCGGCGGCCGGCCTGAAAGACAGCATCGGCGTCGTATCGACGAATTACGGTTCAGGCAATCAGCAGGTCGTCGTCTCGCCCGAAGCTGGCAAGGGGCTGATCGCGAGCCAGGGTTATTTCATGGTGGTCGACAACCCCGTCAATGCGCAATTCGTCAAGCTCTGGACCGCCAAATACGGCTCCGATACGCCGATCGTGTCCGAAGCCGTGGATGTCTGGAACGCAGTCCATCTCTGGGCCGAGGCCGTGCAGAAGGCCGGCACTTCGAAATCTGCTGGCGTCATTGCCGCGCTTGAAAGCGGTTTGACCTTCGACGCACCGAATGGAAAGGTCACGCTGGAGCCCGGATCGCATCACCTGCGACAGAACATCTACATCGCCGAAGGCGACGACAAACACAGTTTCAAGATCGTCGAGACCTTCGAGGATACGCCTCCGCTCTACGAGAACGACAAATGCGATCTCGTCGCGAATCCCACCCTCGCCAAGCATTTTTCGCCCGAAGCCGAATGACTTAAGCGCGCGCCCTGCCCGGGCGCGCCGTTCCGGAGGTTCTTATGCAAGTTGACTATCTGGCGACTGTGCTTCTTTCGTCGCTTTCCAGCGCATCGATCCTGCTGATTGCCACGATCGGGCTTGCCGTCGTTTTCGGGCTCATGGGCGTGATCAACCTCGCACATGGCGAATTCCTGATGATCGGCGCCTACGCGGCCCTGTCTGTGACGCAGATGGGCGTGCCCTATCTCCTGTCCATCCCCATTGCCGTCGTCGTGACCATGGCGATCGGTGCGCTGGTCGAAGTGCTGATCATCAGCCGTCTCTACGGACGGATTTTCGATACCATGCTCGCGACCTGGGGCCTGAGCATGGTGTTCTATCAGCTCGCCATCCTGATTTTCGGTACTGTGACGCCGGGCATCGGCATGCCGCCCTTGAGTCTTCGCATCGGCGACTATAGCCTTGCGGTGTACCCGCTGCTGATGATCGTCGTGGCGGCTGCCATGACCCTCTTTGTCTACCTCCTCATGACCAGGACGGCCTATGGCCGGAAAGCTCGCGCATCGATTCAGCAGCCCGACATGGCGCTGGCGATCGGCATCGAGGCGAAACGCGTCAACACGATCACCTTTGCGATCGGCTGCGGCCTCGCCGGCTTTGCCGGCGCCGTGCTCCTGCCCATCGTGCCCGCCACACCGTCCATGGGCTTCGCCTTCGTCATCAAGGCCTTCCTGACCGTGGTCGTGGCTGGACCTGTGACGCTCACGGGAAGCGTCATTGCAGCCATCGGGCTCGGGGGCGGTACGGCGATCACCGCAAGCTTCCTGACCTCGGTCGCCGGCGACGTGTTCTTCTTCCTCGTTACAGCCCTGATACTCTGGCTGTTTCCTCTCGGTATCTCCGCCAACTGGCGGCGCAAGATGTGAGGAGCGGACAGATGAACCTTTCTCAATCCTTCTTCAAACATGCCGGCATCATCTTCCCGCTTGCCGCGATCATCATGGGGCTCGGGTCGGCGGCAGTGATCAATCCCTATCTGGCCTATATCGCGACGTCCTGGGTAATCTTCGGATTGCTCGGCCTCAGCCTCGATATCGTATGGGGCCGCGGCGGCCTGCTCAGCCTCGGGCAAACGGCCTTTTATGGTCTCGGCGGCTATTTTGGCAGCGTCGTCGCCATCAATCTCCTTCCAGTCACGGGTGGGTCGGTGATATGGGCCATGCTCGCCGGCACAATCTTCGGGGCCTTGGCCTCGGCGGTCCTGGGCGGTATCATTTTCTTCGCGAAAATGGGGCCGCTGCAGAGCACCATCCTGTCCTACACGCTGACCTTGCTTCACTGGTCGCTCACGCAATCCCTGACGTTCAAGACCGGGGCAGCGGAAATCGGCGGCGACAACGGGCTTTCAAACATTCCCGGCTATGTGCTCGCCTTCCAGCCCGCCGCCGACGCGCTCGGACCGGCACAGGGGCTCGTTCTTGTGATCGTGGTCTCGGCCCTCGTCTATTTCCTGAGCCGCTGGCTGATGAAGGGGACCTTCGGCAAGGTGATCGATTGCATCCGCATCGACGCGCAGAAGACCGAGCTCCTCGGCTACGATATCCGTAAATACCAGCTTGCGAACTTCGCTTATGCCGGCGCGGTTGCCGGCCTCGCCGGAGCACTGTTCGGCGCCTGGTCGAACTATCTCAGTCCCTCGATCTTTTCCGTTCAGGAAGCGCTCCTCGTGCCGATCTATGTGCTCGTCGGCGGCCTCGGCACGATCGCCGGCGCCTTTGTCGGCGCGCTTGCGATCGGTGGCCTGTCCTACTGGCTCGGCGGTGGCGCGGTGAGTGGCCAGACCACGCTTATCCTCGGCGCTGTGCTGATCGTCCTGGTGCTCTTCCTGCAAAACGGTCTGGTCGGCACGATCGGCAATCTCTGGCGCCGCAGGCTTCCAGATCCCAACGACGCGGCACGGAATTGCAGACCCGTCATTATCGACGAAAAGGTGCTGGATGGCATTCTCGAAGATGCCGCCCGCCGCGCAGGTCCTGCCAAGCGGCTCACGACCACCGATGTGCTCAAGCGCTTCGGCGGCATCGTTCCCGTCAATCGCGTCACAAGAAGCTTTGAGCCCGGCCGGCCCTATTCGCTGATCGGACCGAACGGTGCGGGCAAGAGCTCTTATCTCAAGACCTGCGTGGGCATCTATGGCCCCGATGCCGGCCGGATCGAGATGGGCGGCGGCGACGTAACCAGAAAGGCGATCTTCGCCCGTGTGCGGGACGGCATGGGCGTGAAGAACCAGAAGCCGCAAGTCTTCGGCGCGCTGACGGTACATGAGAATCTTTGGATCGCCGCCTATGCGACGACGCGCGATTCGAAAGCCGCCGACCAAGTCAGCGGCAAAATCATGGAGATGCTCGGGCTTCCGGAACAGGCCGCTGTCCAGGCCTCGGCGCTGTCGCACGGCCAGCAGCAATGGCTCGACATCGGCATGGTTCTATGCCTGGCGCCCCGCGTCGTCTTTCTGGACGAGCCGGCGGCGGGCATGACCAATGAGGAGACGCGAGAACTCTCTGTGCTCGTCCGCACGCTTGCCAGGCACATGACCGTGATCGTGGTCGAGCATGACATGGACTTCGTCCGAACTCTGGACGGCCATGTCACGGTGCTTCACCAAGGTGAGGTCTTTGCCGAAGGCGACATCGACACGCTGAGGGCAAACGAGCGCGTCCTCGATATCTATCTCGGGAGGCGTCAGCATGTTTAGCATCGTCAATGCAACCAGCGGCTACGGCAAGACGATCATTGTCCGCGATGTGTCGTTAACGGTGGGCGCYGGCGAGGTCGTCGGCTTGCTCGGCCGCAACGGCGTCGGCAAATCGACCCTGATGCGGCTTGCCACCGGGCTCCTGCCCGCCATGCAAGGCCGGGTCGAGATCGATGGGGCAGCAGCGCCGCTCTCGCCTGCCAGGCGGGCGCGGCTGGGCATCGGCTACGTCCCGCAGGGCCGCTACGTCTTCCCACGCATGACCGTCATTGAAAATATAGCCGTCGCCGCGGAGGCCAATGGCCACAACGGCAAGCGGGCGGTTGCGGAGGCGATGGAGGATTTCCCGATCCTCAAGAGGAAGGCAGACGATCTCGCCGGCGGCCTTTCCGGTGGGCAACAGCAGATCCTTGCGCTTGCCCGAGCGCTCGCGATCCAACCCCGGATTCTGCTTCTGGACGAACCCACCGAGGGTGTCCAGCCATCGATCATCGATGACATTGCCGGGATCCTCAAGCGCGTCAACAAGCAGCGCAAGATCGCCATCCTGGTTGCCGAACAGGATCTCGATTTCTGTCTTTCGATCGTGGAACGCCTCTACGTGATGGAAAAGGGTGCGATCCGCCTCGAGACGGATCGCGAGAGCTTCCGCACCAATCGCCAACTGCAGCAGGAATTGTTGGGAGTCTGACATGAACCGTCAAAACGAACTGACCGACGAGCAACTGAAAATGATCGAGGCGACGCTCAAGCGTATCCGCGGCGGGCTGAGGAAATTCACATTGCAATTGCCCGAGCCGGCACATGGCTTCGTGGCCGAGGATCGCTCATGATCACTGCGCCTCAATCCATGTCTTGCCAGATCGCAGCCTTGGCTGACGGCAGCCGGACTGCATCCTCCCTGGCCGAAGCTGCGCTTGGCCGTGCCAAGGCGTTTTCGGATCTGAACGCCTTCGTCGCCATAGACGAGCCAATTGTCATGCGACAGGCCAAGGCGGCGGACGAGCGGCGGCGGCTGGGACGGCCGCTCTCCCCGATCGATGGTATTCCGATCGCGGTGAAGGACAATTATCTGACCATCGACTATCCAACCACCGCTTGCTCGAATGCCCTGCCATCCGAGCCGACGCGACAGGATGCGACCGTGGTTGCCAATCTCCGGCGCGCCGGCGCTGTGGTCTTGGGCAAGACCAATATGCACGAATGGGCCTATGGTGCGACCAACAGCACGTCGCGCTTCGGCCCGACCCGCAATCCCAACGACAAGGGCCGGATCACCGGTGGCAGCAGCGGCGGTTCGGGCGCTGCAGTGGCTGCGGGCATCGTTGCCGCCGCACTCGGAAGCGATACCGGCGGTTCCGTCCGCATTCCCTCGGCGGCCTGTGGGATCTATGGGTTCAAGCCGAGCTATGGCCGGGCGTCGCGCCATGGGATCCTGCCGCTGAGCTGGTCCCTGGATGCGCCCGGGCCGATGACGGCGATGCTCGCCGACATATCCCTGATCCTGCCGTATTTTTTCGGTCAGGATGCCCATGATCCGGCAACGCGCGGCGCGGCTCCCTTCGGAGAGGTGCCTCCCGCGGAGAGACCACGTTTGATCCATCTTGTCGGCTCCGGATTTGAGCGATCCGACGAGGTAGACGCCACGTTACGGTCGGCATTGGGTGCGTCAGATGCCTCGGTGCAAGAGCGCGCGCTCGACCACATAGACAGTTATTTCGCGGCATGGGAAGCCATTCTGCATTGCGAAGCCTCGGCCTATCACATGCAGAGGAATGAGGCTGACCTAGGCGCCTATTCGACGGTCACGCGGGCACATTTGGCAGCGGGCAGCATGTTGACCGGTCTCGACCTGGTCAAGGCACAGCGCATCCGCCGTCATCTCGTGGAAACGCTGACGAAAACTCTCGGGGATTGGGATGCGCTTGTCCTGCCGACGCTGCCCGTGGTGGCTCCGCGGGAAGGAGAGGACTGGCAGGAATTCTCCGGCCGTCGGGTCACGACGCAGGACAGCATGACATGGTTCTGCTGGATCGGAAATCTCGCGGGCTTTCCCTGCATTTCGATTCCAATCCCGCGCGCGCGCGGTCTGATGCCCGTCGGCATGATGTTGATGGGCAGGCCTGGCAAGGACGAGGCCCTTCTCGCCGTCGCCGAATGGATCGACAAGAAACTCGAACGAAAGGCCTAGGGATCAAGACAATGGAGACAATCAAAGTCGGCGTCCTGTTTTCACAAAGTGGCCCGATGGCGGTCAGCGAAAACGCGCATCTGCAAGGCATTCTTCTTGCCTGCGAGGAGATCAATTCAGCCGGGGGAGCCGGCGGACGGATGATCGAGCCGATCATTCTCGATCCAGCCGGCAGCGATCAGCGCTATGCGCAACTCGCAACCGAACTCCTGCTGAAGCACCGCGTCGATGCGATCTTCGGATGTTGCCTCTCGACCAGCCGCAAAGCCGTCCTGCCGGTCGTCGAGCGCTTCAATGGCATCCTGTTCTATCCGTCCGTCTACGAAGGCTTYGAATATTCGCCCAATGTGATCTATGGCGGCGCGGTGCCGAACCAGGTCATCGTGCCCTTGCTCGAATATGTCTTCGCGAACTGCGGCGAGCACATCGCGCTCATCGGCTCCGACACGCTTTACGCCCGGGAAATCAATCGTATCGTGATGGAATTCGTCGCCGACAGCGGCGGCAGGATCATGGGGCCGAAATATTTTGAGTTCGGCACGCTGCCGGGAGAGTTCGCCCCATTCCTGCAATCGATCAAAGACCAAGGCGTCCACGCCATCATTTCAACGACGGTCGGGGACGAGAGCGTGCGGCTCTACGAGTGTCATGCACAGCTTGATGACGGAGGGATGCCGCCCATCGCATCGCTCACGACCACCGAATCCGAGCTCGCCAGGATGTCGGCCGCCGCCCGGAAAGGACACCTGTCGGTCCTGCCCTATTTCGGTACACTCGATCTGCCCGACAACAGGACGTTCCGGGACAGCTTCGCCCGGCGCTTCGGCGAGCGCTGCTGCCCGGGCGTATATTCGGAGGTCTGTTACACGCAATTGCATGTCTACGCCGAGGCCGTGGCCCGATTAGGCACGACAGACAGCCAGGCCGTACTTGCGGCCCTCCCCGAAATCGTGTTCAAAAGCCCGGGCGGCGAGGCGATGTTGGACGCGGACACGAACCATTTTCTGCTGCGGCCGCTGGTCGGCTTGTCGAACGAGGACGGCGCGTTCGAAGTGGTCTGGCGCGGTCCGCACCTGGTGAGAGCCGACCCCTATCTGGTTGCCTATGACCGATCGATTGGCCAGCGTGTTCCGGTATGAACGACAGTCTTCAAGTGGATAATGGAAGCCTGCTGCGGCAATTGCGCCGCGTGCGGATGCTCGTCATTCACCCTGAAGATTCCGAACGCGAGATCCTGCTCGCGCATCTCAAGCGCGTCGGCTGCACGGTCGAGTGTCGTTGGCCTCCGCCGGATAGCCTGCCCGACAATATTGACGTGGTTCTGTTTCTCCTCAACCGCAACCAGGGCGACCGATCGCTGTCGTGGATGTCGAGCGCACAGGCGATCGCCCGCATTGCCATCATCGCCTTCGAAACGCCGGAAATCCTGGGGGAATTGCAGCGCGTCAACGCGCATGGCGTGATCTCGAAACCCATTCGTATCTTCGGCATATTGGCAGCCCTGACGACAGCGATCGGCCTCGCCAACCACGAAAATCGGCTGAAGCAGCGTATCCGCAACCTGGATGAGACACTCAAGTCCCGTCGTATCGTCGAAAAGGCGGTCGCCATATTGTGCGAGACGCGCCAGATATCGGAAGACGAGGCCTATCGGCGGCTGCGGGACAAGGCGCAGAATTCGAACGTGACGATCGCATCCGTGGCAGCTGCGGTCATCGCGTCGAGTGGCGTCTGATCGTCGGGGACGTCGATTTTTGTCGCTTCTCCCCTCTCCTCTTCGAGGAAAAATCTGTGGTCGATTCAGGCTTCGTTTACCGGATGGCCTTAGCAGGCCACGCCCGGCATTGATGCCGGCAGAGAATCCGAACTCAAGAGTGCCATGAAAACCCAAACAACATCGTCTCTTCATTTCCAGCGCAAGATTTCCGACTTCTGCGATGTGCGCATCGCACCGATCGTGTCCAGGCGAGCGTTGGAGAATATCAGGCCGTACCTCACCAGCTTGGTCATCTATCGCAAGCACCCACCCATGCGAACGGGCCGCATCGATTGGCAATCCGTTTCCGATGCATGCGGCCTCGATGRCGAGTTGACAGCAGGACTCAAGATGAATCTGCAAGCCGGCCTCGAAGCAATCACGCGCTGGATCGACAGCGAGCGCTCCAAAGAGGTTGAGCGTTCGCCATCGGCCAGGAAAGCCAGATCGCCAGCCGGTGCATCTCACCTGCCCATCGCGAAGAAGAAAACGTCATCTCAAACGCGGGCGGCGGTGGCGTTTCTCCCAGCGCCTGCACATTTCATTTCCCCCGCGCTTTTGCCTATTCGCGTATCTGCGACAGGCTCATCTTCGGCGTGAGAGCCTCGGGATCGATCCGGATCTCGATGAGAGCGGGCTTTCCCGAGGCCTGGGCGCGTTCGAAGGCGGGGGCGAATTGATCGGTTGCCTCCACGGTTTCGCCATGCAGTCCATAGGACCTGGCCAGCGATGCGAAATCGGGATTGGTGAGCATCGTGCCCGACACACGGCCCGGATAGTTCCGCTCCTGGTGCATCCGGATCGTGCCATACATGCCGTTGTTGATGACGAGGAAGATCACGCGGGCGTCGTATTGCATCGCTGTCGCGATTTCCTGCCCGTTCATGAGGAAGCAGCCGTCGCCGGCGAAGGCAACGACGGTACGGTCGCGGTCGGTGAGCTTGGCGGCGATCGCCGCGGGCACGCCATAGCCCATCGAGCCGTTCGTTGGTCCGAGCTGGGTGCGGAATGTGCGATACTGGTAGAAGCGATGCGCCCAGGCCGAATAGTTGCCGGCGCCGGTCGTCAGGATCGCGTCCGCCGGAAGGTGGGATCGCAGCCACGCCATGACGTCGCCCATCTGGACGCTGAAATGAACGCTATGAAACTTGGGGCTGACCACTGTGAGACGCAATACGCGCCCGGGACACAGAAGCGGCGGAACGAATCGCACATGAACATGCAATGCAGTTCAAGGGCCGATTTATTCAATTTCTCAACAGCAACGTGCGTGACGGCCTGCTGTCGACATGACATTTCCGCCGAGTTTTGCGCTTCTTATGCGACGGCCTCGGCTAGGCCGTGTGGACACTTATCTGATCCATAGAATGACGGCAGCGATTGTGACGATGGCTCTGTAGTTTCGGGCGGTTTTCTCGAAGCGAGTAGCGACCCTTCGGAACTGCTTGAGCTTTGAAAAGCAGCATTCGATCAAATAGCGCTGGGCATAGAGGTCTTTGTCCAATGCATACTTTTTGGCACGGGATGGATTGTTGGGGATCACCGCGACGGCACCCTTTTGAGCGATGATGTTGCGGAGATGATCGCTGTCATAAGCGGTATCGGCCATGACGATCTCGGCGGGAAGGCCGTCGATCAGGGCATCGGCTTGTGGTGCATCGCCTTTCTGGCCTGCGGTGAGTATGAAGCGAACCGGACAGCCCAACCCGCGTACTGCCATGTGAATTTTCGTGCTCAGACCGCCGCGAGAGCGACCAAGGGCTTGATCTTCAGCCCCTTTTTTGCACCAGCGGCATGCTGGTGGGCGCGGATGATGGTGGAATCGACGATCAGATACTCAAAATCCGGATCGTCCGCCATCGCCGCGAACATGCGCCACCAGACACCTTTCTGGCTCCAACGGCTGAAGCGGCGGAAGACGCTGTTCCACCCGCCGAAAACCTCTGGCAGGTCTCGCCAGGGCGAGCCAGTGCGAACGATCCAAAGCACTGCCTCCACGAACATACGGTTGTCGCGACCCGACGAACCGCGCGTGCGCTCGTCTCCAATAATGTGCTGTGACATCCGATCCCACTGGTCGTCGCCAAGCATCAGACGATCCAAAACACCCATGACTGCCTCCAAAAGACAGTCTTGAATCTGATTTGCTCAGCCTTGGGAATCCCAAGAGTCCACGCGACCTAGGGCTTTTGCAAACCCGCATCATCGACGAGAATCGCGGCGGCTTCGTTCAGCAAGACGTCCTTTATTTTGTGACGGGCGTTTTCGATGGCGAGATCAGCCTTGAGGCTGCGCTCATCTGATTGCATGCCGTCGTCGTCGCCAAGGTCCACGTCATCATTTGTCTGCTTGCCCGCCTGGAGACGATTTGCCTGGGCGGTCAACTCATTTCGACGTTCGGCCTCGTTAAGGGACACGACACCTTTTTCGCGTTGCGCCTTCAATTTGGCGATGTCTTCGACAATCTGTTGGAAATCCGGATCTTTCTGCGCGCGCGCGTCATGGCGGCTTTGCAGTTGCGGCAGCAATGCCGCTATATCACCGGTTGGCTTGTAGTTTGCGGGTTTGATCTGCGTCCACGGCAGCGCATTGTCATAGCTCGTCTCACCAAAGCTCTTGGGGTCGAAATATCCTGGCAAGCTGATATCGGGCGTCACGCCGCGCAACTGTGTCGTACCACCGTTCACACGGAAGAACTGCGCAACCGTCAATTTCAGCTCGCCGAATTCCGGTTTGCTGTTGTGGACCACCTGGTCGAGATCGACCACGGTCTGCACTGTGCCCTTGCCAAAACTGGGTTCGCCGATGATCAAGCCCCGGCCATAGTCCTGGATCGCTGCGGCAAAAATCTCGGAAGCCGAAGCAGAGCCGCGATTGATCAAGACTGCGACCGGACCTGTCCAGGCCGGCTTTGCAAGGTTGTCGCTTTCCACTTTTATCTTGCCGTCGGAATCGCGCTGCTGAACCACCGGGCCTTTGCCGACGAACAGGCCCGTCAGATTAATCGCCTCGGTCAGCGAACCACCGCCATTATTGCGCAAGTCGATCAGAACGCCGTCGACATTGTCCTGCTTCAGTTCACCCAGAAGCTTGGCGACGTCGCGGCTTGCGCTTCTATAATTCTTTTCGCCATTTCGCATGGCTTCGAAATCCTCATAGAAACCCGGCAGAGTGATCACACCGATTTTGCGCGTGGCATCTCCATCCTTCACGGACAGGATGTCCTTCTTGGCGGCCTGCTTTTCCAGGCTGATTTTGTCGCGCGTCAGGCTTATCAAATGATGACCGCCATCTGGCCCGACATCCGCCGGCAGGATGTCCAGGCGTACGATGGACTGCTTCGCGCCCCGTATCATCTGCACGATTTCATCGAGCCGCATGCCCACGACTTCCTTGATCGCGCCATCCTTGCCTTGACCGACGCCGACGATACGGTCTCCGACCGAAAGCTTGCCGGACAGCTGCGCCGGGCCACCGGGAACGAGCTCGCGGACCGTCGTGTAGTCATTGCGTTCTTGCAACACGGCTCCGATGCCGACCAAGGAAAGCTTCATGGAAATATCGAATTCTGCCGAAGCTCGCGCGCCGAAATAGTCCGTGTGCGGATCGACGGTCGTCGTGAAGGCCTCCATGAATAGCTCGAATACGTCCTCGCTTTTGGACTGGTAAGCGCGCTCGAGCGAGGTTTGATAGCGTTTGTCGAGGATATCGCGAATGACCGCGTCAGTCTTGCCGGCCAGTTTCAACCGCAGCCAGTCACCTTTGACGCGTTTGCGCCAGAGGTCATCGCTTTCGGCTTGCGTTTGCAGCCAGGGGCCTTTGTCGCGCAGAAGGGAGTAGTCTTCCTTCACATTGAAATCAAAGTTCTGCTTCAACAGGTTTCGCGCATAATTCATTCGGTCGACAGTGCGCCGGTCATAGGTGTTGAAAATTGAAAACGGGATCTGCAGGTCTTCTGCCTTGATGGCATCGTCAATCCTGGCGCTGTTGGCCATGAAACTATCGATGTCGGCCTGCAGAAATATCATTCGGTCCGGATCCAGGGACTTGATGAACCGGTCCATGATTTTAGCCGATAGGGCATCGTCCAGCGGAACGGGCCTGTAGCTGTATCGCGCAAGAAATTGTGCACTCAGGTCGGCGGCTTGCGCCTGCGCATGTAGCGGCACCAAGACAGGCGGCGATCCCGCGTCCAGAGCATATGCCGACGGTGCAATTGCCAGGAACACACCAAGCAAACCATAACGTGTACGCATTCAGCTTCGATCCTATTTACAATGTCGAGTCATCTGCAGGAAATTGGCGTGACAAATATGTTTTTTTAGTAACGGCAGACAAGTGCTGTGCCAACCCAGATCGTTCAAACTGGCGTTCAAATCGCTGCCACGCCTTGAGAATCGAGCTGCAGACCCTGCCAAGGGGTCGCGTCCCTGGGGGAGGTGTAGCTCGGCGTAGCGGGCGGTCATCAGTGTTTTCCGGTAGGCTCGGGTTGTTCAAGCTCAAACCTGATGGAAAGACCACCGATGACCGATGACATGATGACCCTTCGCTCGCTTGTTGAGAAGAGTGCTGATACCGATTTATTGCGCGAGATGATCGGCTTTACGGCCGAGAAGCTGATGGAACTGGAGATTGGCGCCAARACGGGTGCTGCTTATGGCGAGAAGAATGCGTTGCGGCTCGCTCAGCGCAATGGCTACCGCGAGCGCGACTGGGAAACGCGGGCTGGAACGGTTGAGCTGCGGATCCCGAAGCTCAGGACCGGCAGCTATTTCCCAAGCTTCCTGGAGCCGCGCCGGATGGCTGAGAAGGCTCTGACCGCAGTGATCCAGGAAGCCTATATCCAGGGTGTGTCAACCCGTTCGGTCGATGACCCACTTATCTGAAAGTCCGGCGCGGCGGGCGCATTGTCTCCGTCGCCGTCATCATCGCGGTCGGCGTCAACACCGACGGCCGGCGCGAGGTGCTGGGCATAGAGGTCGGCACGTCCGAAGCCGAGCCGATCTGGACCGAGTTCCTGCGCAAGCTGACCCGTCGTGGTCTCAGCGGCGTCAAGCTCGTCGTCTCCGATGCCCATGAAGGTATCAAAGCGGCTGTCTCCAAGGTCCTCTCGGCCACCTGGCAGCGCTGCCGGGTGCACTTCATGCGCAACGTTCTGGCGCATGCCGGCAAGAGCGGCCGGCGGGTCGTTTCCGCCTTCATTGCCACGGCCTTTGCCCAGGACACGCCGGAAGCCGCAAGTACTCAGTGGCGTAGCGTCGCCGATCAGATCCGGCCGAAAGTGCCAAAGCTCGCAAATCTCATGGACAATGCCGAAGAAGACGTGCTCGCCTACATGACCTTCCCGAAACAGCATTGGACCAAGCTTCACAGCASCAATCCCATCGAACGCCTCAACGGCGAGATCAAGCGCCGCACCGACGTCGTCGGCATCTTCCCCAACGACGATGCCATCGTCAGGCTCGTCGGTGCACTGCTGCTCGAACAGAACGACGAATGGGCTGTTCAGCGATCCCGTTACATGACCCTTGAGACCATCGCACAAATGAGCGATGATCCGTTAATCAGCCTGCCCGCTGCGGCTCGCTGA